>DASSXJ010000228.1 GCA_035703895.1 bacterium
CGACCACCGGCCATCCCACGCGCCTGGCGCCGCTCCGTCTCTCGGATGGTTGCCGCGGAAGCGACAATCTCTAGAAGGCGCTCTCGCGGGAGAAAGAGCACCCCATCGGCATCAGCAATGACGAGGTCGCTCGACGTCACCAGATGCGATCCAACTCTCGCCGCGTCGAACACGTCTGCGGGCCTCTGGTCGAGACGCTGCGGGCCGGTCGAAATCACGCCGAGACTGAAAAGCGGCAGGCCAATCTCCGAAATCTCCCGGCTGTCGCGATGAAGTCCCCAGATGACGATCCCGGCAAGGCCGGCGCTCTTGGCCTCCAGCGTGATGAGATCGCCGACACACGCCTCATCGAGGCGGCCATCGTTGTCGACGACCAGAATGTCTCCCGTTTCCGCTTCCTCGATCGCCTCAAGAAAGACGTCGACACTTCCAACGTGCCGCACCGGGCGCGCCCGGCCGCTTGCCCTCATCCCGGGGGCCGCGGGACGCATCGCATGTGGAGCACAGCGCACGGGCACGCCGAGACGCAGGCATGCATCCGCAAGATGCGCGGTGGTCAATTCGCCAAGCAGAATCCCGTCCTCCGCCTGTGGCAAAGACAGCCCTCCATTCATGACAACACGGCACAATAGGGCGCAGCCGTCGATCGCTTCAACCAGCCGCTGCGTCTCGAGTCACTAGCCGCACAGATCACGGATTCGCGCGGCGACCACCTCCGGCGGATCGTCCCCCACGTCGAGCCACCGGTACCGGCTGTCCGCCCGGAACCACGTCAACTGCCGCTTGGCGTAGCGCCGCGTGTTGCGTTCGAGGAGCGCCCGGCTCTCAGCCAGGGAAAGGACCCCCTCGAGATGGGGCACGATCTCCTTGTACCCCAACCCCTGGAGCGCGGGTAGCGTCTTGGGGTATCCCGCGGCACCCAACGCCCGCACCTCATTGACCAAGCCGGCTGCCAGCATCTGGTCGATGCGGAGGTGAATGCGCTCGTAGAGCTTGGCGCGGTCTACGGTGAGCGCCACCATGACGGCATCGCACGCCGCGGACCGCTCTTGGAGGGCCGAGATCGGGACCCCGGTCCTGCCGTGCACCTCGAGCGCCCGGATGGTCCGTCTGACATTGTGGGGATGAATGCGGGAGGCCGCCGCAGGATCGATCTGATCCAAACGTCGGTGCAGCGTTCCTGGGCCGCCGGCGCGCTCCTCGGCCTCCAGCGCGGCGCGAAGCGTCCAATCGGGCGGAGCGGGTGGGATCCGAAGCCCGTCCACGACGGCGCGGATATAGAGACCGGTTCCTCCGACGAGAAGCGGCAGGTGGCCTCGGGCTCGGACCGCGTCGATCGCCGCAAGGGCGCGGCGCTGGTAGAGAGCCAGCGTGACGACCTCGTCGGGCCGAGCGATGTCCAGCAAGTGATGAGGGACCCGCTCGCGATCTTCCGCGCTCGGTTTCGCGGTCCCGATGTCCATGCCGCGGTAGAGGGTCCGCGAGTC
This sequence comes from bacterium, assembly GCA_035703895.1. Taxonomy (NCBI): domain Bacteria; species bacterium. Next base: position 1,488 of record DASSXJ010000228.1, read on the forward strand.
CGCCGCCACGATCTCGGCGGAGCACTGCTCGGCGAGCGCGACCGCCACCGACGTCTTTCCTACCGCGGTCGGACCCGCGATGACGATGAGAGGCGGGCTTCCCATGGCCCGCGCTAGCGGCGTCGGCGCGGTCCGGCGGCCTTCGCCGGGGCCCCCCTCGCAGCGGCTATAGGGGGGGTGACCCCGACGGCCGGAGGGCGGTGCGGCCGGGCGTCGAGCCAGATAAACTGACGGGGAGGGGATCGGCGATCCATTTCGTAGAACGCCCGATAGAGGGTGCGGGCGATCTCGACCGCCCGCGCCGCGTTTTCGGCGGACAGCAGTGCTTCGACCCTGGTCTCCCCACCCCGGTTCGTCCCCTGCACCTCTTCGTATTCGCCTTTGTAATGGGTGAGCATGTTCCGCCAACTTCGGAGGGTGGACAGCGCCCGCAGTTCCTCTCCCTCATCCTTGAACGTCTTCCCCGTTTTGCTGACGAGGCGCGTGACCTCCATCCATTTCCCCTCAGGCGACATGCGATCGTAATGACGGTACCGGCTCCCGAGCCGGTCTCCGCCGACCATGTTGATGAACGCCTCGAGCGCGAGGAAGGACATCAGGATCGAGACGAGGCTGTGGGTCTGCTCACCCTCGCGGTTTGGCGGGGCGCTCCGCGCACACCGTGCCGCCGCCTCCGCATGCTCGCGTGCCAGGGCGAACATCGTCTGCTCCAGATGGGTGCGCTCCCAGATCTGTTCGCCCGAGTCGGGGGCGGGCGAAGACCCGCGCGGCGGCGACGCGGCCGGCGGGGATGCCTAACCAGCTGAGGGAGTCGCAGGGGCCGGATGGGCGGGGGCCGCGTGGGCGGGGCCCGTGTGGACGGGGGCCGCTGCTGCAGGTGCACTCGCAGATCGACGGCGACGCCGCCGGCGGCTACGCGTCATGCTCCTTGAGTTCGGCGGGGGTCAGGGGGACCCTGCCGTGGGACGACGAAGAAAGACTGCGGCCATGGATGAACTCACTCCCATGATGCGTCAGTATCGGGCGCTCAGAGATCAGCATCCCAACGCGATTCTCCTCTTTCGGCTCGGAGACTTTTTCGAGGCGTTCTTCGACGATGCGCACGTGGTAGCGCGGGAGTTGCAGTTGACACTCACGAGCCGGCCGGTCGCGAAGGGCCAGCGGATCCCGATGTGCGGCATCCCCCACCACGCGCTCCCCCCCTACCTGCGCCGCCTGATCGACCGCGGGCATCGGGTGGCGATCTGCGATCAGGTCGAAGATCCGCACGCGACCAAGACCCTCGTCCGGCGCGAGGTCGTGCGCGTCGTGACGCCGGGGACGGTGATCGAAGATGACCTGCTCAGCGCCCGCGAGAACAATTTCCTCGGGGCCGTGGCGTCGAGCGAGGATGGATGGGGCGTGGCGCTTGCCGACCTGTCGACGGGAGAGTTCTTCGCGACGGAAGGCGACAGCCCGACCGACCTCCAGGCCACGCTCGCCCTCTGGCATCCTCGTGAACTGCTCATCCCCGATGACTCCGCCCCCTCCGCGCTGTTGGCCGACGCGACGGCGACGGCGTACGATGCCCGCCATTTCGATCCAACGGCGGCGGCCGCGGCGCTGCGCCGACACCTCGGGGTCGCATCGCTGGACGCGTTCGGGTTGTCGGAAGCGCCTCTCGCGACCGGGGCCGCCGGAGCCCTCGTCCAGTACCTCAAAGACACGCAAAAAGGACCGCTGCCGCATCTTCGCACGGTGCGCCTGATTCCCCGAGGGGCGGGGATGCTGCTCGACACCGCGACAGAACGCGCGTTGGGATTGTGGTCGGGGTCGCACGACGCGAGACAGCGGGCCACGCTGCTCGACGTGCTCGACCTGACGGACACGCCCATGGGCGCGCGTCTGCTCCGCCGCTGGCTCCAGCAGCCCCTGCTCGATCTGTCCCGGATCACCGCCCGGCTCGATGCGGTCGAAGCGTTCGTATCGGGGGCAGCCGCGCGAGAGCGCCTCCGCGCCACCCTGAGACCACTCGGGGACATCGAGCGCCTCTCCGGCCGCTTGAGCCACGAAGCGGGGACCCCCAGAGATCTCGCCGCCCTGCGCACCGCCCTCGAGGCGTTGCCCGCGATCGCGCCGTCCCTGCTGGGCTTGACCGCCGCCGCGATCTCGGCGCTCGCCCCCCAGCTTGCGATCCCGCCCGACCTGGCGGAGCTACTTCAGCAAGGGCTGGTCGATGCGCCTTCGCCGTCGCCCAAGGAGGGCGGGCTGATCCGGCCCGGGTTCGATCCGGAGGTCGACACCCTTCGCGAAGGGAGCCGGGCCGCGCGGGAATGGATCGCCGGGCTCGAAGCCGCCGAGCGGGCGCGCACGGGAATCCGCAGTCTCAAGGTCGGCTACAATCAAGTGATCGGCTATTATATCGAAGTCAGCAAAGCCAATGAGCATCTCGTGCCCCACGACTACGTTCGCAAGGCCACGCTGGTCAACGCCGAGCGATACATCACGGCCGAGCTGAAGGACCGCGAGGCGCTGATCCTGACCGCACAGGATCGCATCGCGGCCCGGGAATACACGGTGTTCTGCCAGCTGCGGGATGCCGTTCGCGCCCGCATCGCGCCGCTCTTGGCCGCAGCGAGCGCGGTGGCGGAGCTCGACGTATTCGCCGCACTCGCGGAGGCCGCGGTCCGCTACCGGTACGTGCGCCCGCGGCTCACCGAGGCGCGGACCCTGCGCATCGTCGAGGGCCGCCATCCGATCGTGGAGCAGGCAATCGGCGCTCCGCGGTTCGTCCCGAATGACCTCACGCTCGGCGCCGGTGAACGTGACATCCTGATCGTCACGGGACCCAACTTCGGCGGCAAGAGCACCTACATCCGGCAGGCGGCGTTGATCGCGATCCTGGCCCAAACCGGCAGTTTCGTTCCCGCGGCGGAGGCCGAGGTGGGCCTCGTGGACCGCATCTTCACCCGGGTGGGGGCGACGGACGACCTTGCGGCGGGCCGGAGCACGTTCCTGAACGAGATGATCGAGGTTGCGCGCATCCTCACACAGGCGACGCCCCGGAGCCTCGTGATCCTCGACGAGGTGGGCCGGGGGACGAGCACGTACGACGGGATGAGCCTCGCGTGGGCGGTGGTCGAAGATCTGCACGACCGGGTGGGCGCGCGCACGCTCTTCGCCACCCACTACCACGAACTCACTGAGCTGGCGTCGCAACTGGCGCGCTGCGCAAACGTTCAGGTCCTCGTGCAGGAACAAGGCCAGGACATCGTGTTCCTTCATCGGGTGGCGGACGGCGCGGCGGAGTCCTCGTATGGGATCCACGTCGCCCGCCTCGCCGGAGTGCCCGAATCGGTCGTGCAACGGGCGCGCGAGGTCATCAAGGGGCTCGAGGGGACCGCGGCGAGCCAGGCAGGCCAGCGATCGCCGCGCAGGCGGGGGCCTTCACGGAGCCAGCAATTACCGCTCCCCCTCCCTTCTCCCGTCGAGGACGCGCTGCTGCGGGCAGACCTCTCGAGAATGACCCCCCTCGATGCCCTGAACTTCTTGTCGGGGCTCCGCGCGCTTGCGGAGCAGGGCGACGCCGGCTCCCGGCGGGATGCGGCCCCGTCCACCGATCCGCCCGCGGGGAGCCGCTCGCCCGGCACGGTGATCCCCTTCCCCAAGCCTCCGGGCGCGGCGCCACGGCCGTGAGCGCACCCGGGCGGGATATTCGGGTCCTCCCCCCCACCGCGGCCGAGCGCATCGCGGCCGGAGAGGTCGTCGAGCGGCCCGCCTCGGTCGTTAAGGAGTTGATCGAGAACAGCCTCGATTCCGGCGCGCGGCAGATCACGGTGGAGATCGAGGGGGCGGGCCACCGGATCATCCGTGTCAGCGATGACGGTGAGGGGATCCCCGCCCGCGATCTGCCCCTGGCGTTCCAGCGGTTCGCCACCAGCAAGATCCGCGTCGCAGAAGATCTGCACCGAATCGACACGTACGGGTTCCGTGGCGAAGCCCTCCCCAGCATCGCCGCGGTCGCGCGCATCGAGATGGTGACGCGGCTGCGCGGAGGAGACGCGATGCGCATCAGGCTCGTGGGAGGCGCGGAGCCCACCCTCGGGCCGGCGAGCGGACCGCCGGGCAGCACGGTGACGGTCGGGGATCTCTTCTTCAATACGCCGGCCCGGCGCAAGTTTCTCAAGTCACCCGCCCGTGAAGCCGCCGTGATCGCCGAGACGGTGGAAGCGTTGGCCCTGGCGGCGCCCGATGTGGCGTTCCGTCTCAGCAACGATGGGCGGGAGGTCCTATGGTACCCTCCCGAGCGGTTTGGCGACCGGGCCAGGCGGGTCCTCGGATCGTCGGTGGCCGGGCACACCCTCGATCTCGAGGCGACGATCCCCGTGGGGACCCTCGAAGGGGTTCTGGGCACCCCCCAGGTCGCGCAACCCCGGCGCACGCACCAGTGGTTTCTCGTCAACCGCCGTCCGGTTCGCAGCCCGCTCCTCGCCCGCGCCCTCGCGCAGGCGTATCACACGCTCATCCCTAGTGATCGACACCCCGCGGCCGTTCTCTCCGTGCGGCTCCCACCCCAGGATGTCGATGCCAACATCCACCCGCGGAAAACCGAGGTCCGGTTCGCAGACGAGCGGACGCTCTTCGAGGACGTCGTGCGTGAGGTCCGGCGCGCGCTTCACCGGGTCCCGCTCGTGCATGTCATCCCCGGCGCGGGACCCCACGTCCTCACCGCGCAGCGCACCGACGTCTACACCGGGGAGATCGATCCCGTCGAAGCCCGTGCCGCGTTTCGCGGCGCACCCGAAGGCGATGGGGCACAGACGGCCCGGTGGCCTTCGATCCGGGTGATCGGCCAGCTGGCGCACACCTATATCGTCGGCGAATCCGGGGGCGACTTGATCCTCATCGATCAACACGCCGCGCACGAACGCGTCCTCTACGAGCGGCTCCTGGCCGCCCGGACCCGTGACGGCGCGCGCGCCCAGGGACTGGTCACGCCCCCGGTCCTCTCTCTGACACCCGCCGAGAGGACGTTGCTCGACGAAGCGGGGCCGGCCATCCGCGCGATCGGGTTCGAGGCGGAGCCGTTCGGCCCTGGACTGGTTCGCCTGACGGCCGTGCCGGCGATCGCCGTGGGGCGGGCTCCGGACACCCTGTTCCGCGCGTGCCTGCGTGACCTCGGCGGCGACGGCGGCCCCCACGCCGGCCGCTCACTCGAAGAACGCCTCGCGATCGCCACCGCCTGCCACACCGCGGTCCGGGCGGGCGACCCGCTGCACCCCGCGATGATGGCGGATCTGCTCGACGCGCTCGCGCACGCCGAGGATCCATTCTCGTGCTTTCACGGACGCCCGACGATGATTCGGGTTCGGGAACGCGACCTTGAACGATGGTTCTATCGGCGAGACTAGACGAACCGCATCAGACCGCCACACCCGCTCCGATCCGGCCGTGGAGCACCCAGGACCCGGCTGCGGTGATCTCCACCGGTACCGCGCGGCCGATGAGGTCGGGGTCCCCGTCGACGGTGACGACCTTGTTCGTCCGCGTGCGTCCAACGACGCCGCCGCGCGTGCCTAGGCTCTCCACCAGCACCTCCTGGCGCGTCCCGACCAGCGGCTGGTTGACCTCGGAGGCGATTCGCGACACGAGGTGATTCAGGGCGTGGAGGCGCCGGCGCTTGATCTCGTCGGGTACCTGGTCAGGGTACCCTGCGGCGGGGGTCCCCTCCCGCGGGGAATACACGGCGGTGTTGACGGCGTCGAACCGCACCTCGTTGACCAGCCTGACCGTGCCATCGAACTCCTCGTCGCTCTCACCGGGAAACCCGACGATCACGTCGGTGGTCACGCTCGCGTGCGGCATCGCCGCCCGGATGGCGTCGATCGTCGTCCGGTACTGCGCGGTCGTGTACGCACGATGCATTCGCCGGAGCACGCGGTCATCGCCGGCCTGCACGGGCAAGTGAATGTGTTCGCACACCTTCGGGAGCGCCGCCACCGTCCGGATGAGTGTGGGGGTCATATCTCGGGGATGGCTGGTCGTGAACCGAATCCGCTCGATCCCGTCCACGCCGTGGACTAAGTGCAGCAGGTCGGCGAGACTGCGACGCGGGGTGAGGTCGTGCCCGTAACTGTCCACGTTCTGGCCGAGCAGGGTGACCTCCCGGTACCCCTGGGCGGCCAGGCCCTCGACCTCGGCGACCACGGCCTCGGGGGGAACGCTCCGCTCGCGCCCCCGCACGTACGGGACGATGCAGAACGTGCAGAACTTGTTGCACCCGTGGATGATATTGACGAACCCTCGGACGGCGCTCCCCCGGAGCGCCGGCAGGACGGGCAGTGGGTGATCCCGTTCCGAACGGTCCCACACCTCGTACACCGGCATGCATCCATCCCGGACCTGACGGATCAACTCGGGAAGACGATGAATGTTGTGGACGCCGAAGACGAGGTCAAGGTACGGGGCGCGCTCCCGCACCCGCTCCCGCTGTTTCTGGACGAGGCACCCCGCGATGCCGAGAATCAATCCGGGGCGTTGCCGCTTGATCGCCCGGAGCTCGCCCAGCCGCCCGTAGGCTTTCTCGTCCGCCCCCTCACGAACCGTACACGTATTGAGCAGGATGATATCGGCGTCCTCGGGGTGCTCCGCCGGCTGATATCCCATCCCCGCGAGCAGCGCAGCCATCGCCTCGGAGTCCCGGACGTTCATCTGGCAGCCCTGGGTGATGATGTGAAATCGCTGTGGCGATCCCATCTCCGATTCCCCCCGTCACCGCCTTAGAGTGTACCGTCCTCGACCGGCGGAGTCCAGCAGACGGCGGCCAGCGCAGACCGCGCTCGTGTTATAGTGCAGAGGGGGACGTGCTCCACCGAGTGAGCCGGCCCAGGCATGGGTACAATATGGCCGGGGGGATGACCCGACCGATCTCGTAAGGGTCGATGTGTTTAGCGACCGGAACGCGACTGGAACGCGTGACCAAGAAAAGGAGGGGGAACACAATGCGGGCACCGAGAGTCGGTGGGAAAATCGTGTGGGCAGTGTGCCTCTGTCTGTTGGGGAACCTCATGCTGCCCGGCATGTCGCATGCCGCGACCGCCCAGGCGATCGACGCGGCCGCGGATAAGACGCTCGACCAGTTCAAGAGCCAGGTCAAGGGCGCCGACGCGTTCCTGCGCGACGCGAAGGGCTACATCGTGTTTCCAGAGGTCATTCAAGCGGGCATCGGGATCGGGGGGCAGTATGGCGAAGGCGTGCTGCGCACTGGGGGCACGAGCCAAGCCTACTACAGCTTCGCCGCCGGCTCGATCGGGTTCCAGCTTGGGGCCCAACGCAAGTCCATCATCATTGTCTTCCTACAGGATCAGGCGCTGCGGGACTTTCGGGAAAAGGCCGTGGCGGACAAGGCCTGGAATGTCGGGGCCGACGGATCGGTCACGGTCCTCAACCTGGGGGCTCAAGCCTCCATCGACTCCGCGACGGTCAATCAGCCGATCGTCGGCTTCGTGTTCGCGCAATCGGGGCTCATGTACAACCTCAGCCTGCAGGGAGCCAAGATCTCGAAGTTACAGAGATAACCAAGGCGGTGTTCGGTCGGTCGGAGATGGTGGGCGGGGCGGAGGAAATTCCGCAGGCGTCACGAAGGAAGACCGACAAATAGCCGGGCCTCCTCACGGAGAGGAGGGGGGAATGATGCCAACCGCCGTGATCGCCATCTGCTCCAACCCTGACTGCACGCGCCACGCGGCCGCCCCGGTGTCGAACGAGCTACCCCATGATTGCCCCACCTGCGGCGCCGCGATGCTTGACCGGTGCTGGAAGTGCGAGCAACCGCTGGCGGACCCGTTTTCGTCGTACTGCGCGCACTGCGGGGTGCCGCTGAAACGGATTCTCCCGAGGTCCGAGCCCCGGGAGCCGGTGCTCGCCATCTGCTCGAACCCCGAGTGCACTGGGGCGGTACGAGCGGTCATGACCGCCGCCTTCCCGTCACGCTGCCCGATGTGCCACGCGCCGCTGATCTCGCACTGCTGGAAGTGCGGTGCTCGAATCGTCGAAGCCGAGCAGCATTACTGCCAGATGTGCGGGGTCCCGGTCAAGCGGGCGCGCACAGTCGTCTAGAGCTGGAAGTCGACGATCGCCGTCACCCCCACGCCGTAGACACGGTGGAGGTTCCCGGCGAGGGGGTTGAGGCTGTCCACGGGCACTAATCCCTTCAGCCGCACCGCGCTCAGGAACGATCCCTCGATCTGCGCCACCGCCTGCACTTTGTTGACCGCCGCGGCGGGCCCCTGAACTTGCGCAGCCCCGATATACGACCCCGGGTTGCCCGAGACAATCCCCACGCCGACACTGAGAATCGGGACCACTTTGGTCTTGTCCTTGTTCGCCGCCTTGTTGTTGAGCATCAGGGTGTTGATGGCATCGTTGATCTGGGACCCATAGGTCTTCACGACGTATCCGATACCGAAGAGCTTGATGGCCTGGACGATGACGTTCTGGGCCACGGCCTGCGCCGCCAGGCCGCCGACCAGCGATCCCGCGAGGAATACCGACACAAGCGCTCCGACCAGGTGTCTACGCATCGTCACCCCTCACCAATTCGACAGGCGCTCCGGCCCTCACGAACCCTTCCGTCAGCACACCGGCGTACACACGGCTCTACCTACGCAGGGGCACGCCCTTCAGTTCGCGGGCAGCCGGACCGCCTCCGCGACCTCTTCGAGCGATCGACCCGCCGTCTCCTCCCCAAAGAACACGATGACGAGCACGGCGATCACGAGGGCGCATGCGAACACGCTCAGCGCCACGGCCCGTCCACTGGTCCAGGAACTCATGAGCACGCCCAGCAGCGCAGGCGACACGATGCCTCCGATGCGCCCGGCCGCGGAGGCCCATCCGATCGCCGTCGCTCGGATCCGAGTCGGATACAGCTCGGCGGCGTAACTCAGGATGACCGGCCATGCGGCCAGCACCCCGCCGGCGAGTGCGATCGCCGCGATCACGAGGCCGGCTTCATCGGAGGCGGCCCCCACTCCCACGGCCCCCACGGTGCCGAGGGCGAGCCCCGTCACGATGACAGGCTTCCGCCCCACGCGGTCGATGAGCAAGGTGGCGGCGACCACCGGAATGGCCATCACGATGGAGACGAACAGCGCCGCCTGCGCCGGGTACGGGAATCCCCCGGCCGACAATATCGCCGGCAGCCACACCACGGGACCGTTGTAGGCGCTGATCATCACGAACCAGACCACCCAGATCACGACAGTCCGCTGTCTAAACCGCGGGCTCCACAATTCAGCGAGGTGCACCCCAACCGAGACCCGGCCGGCCTGCTCCTGCGCGGGGAGTTCCGGGTACGCGCCGAACTGATCGGCCAGCGTCTGCGCCAGGGCCTCCGCCTCCGCACGCCTTCCGTGGGCGAGGAGGTACCTGGGGGACTCAGGCACGAGCCACAGGGCAACGACCGAGAGCACGATCGGAAGGAGACCCACCAGGAACACTTCCCGCCAGCCCGCGCCGTGGGCCAGGAAGACGCTGCCGAGCGCGGCAACGATCCAGCCCAGGACCCAGATAACCTGAGTCCATCCCAACAACGCGCCCCTCGAGGCCCGCGGGGCGAACTCCCCCACCAGGCTCGTGGCCACCGGCGCTACACCCCCGAATCCCACGCCGGCGAAGAAGAGGAGGACGACGAGCACGGCAAGGGACGGCGCGAACGCCGCCGCCCCGATGGCCAGGGAGCTCAGCGCGACGGTCGCCGCAAAGCCGACCCGGCGCCCAACCCAGTCGGAGACATAGCCGATCAGGACCCCGCCGGTGAGCTGACCCGCGCCGGTCGCCATGATGAGCACGCCGGCCTGACCCGGCGTCAGCCCCCAGGACGTCCTCAACCCCAGCAGCGCGAAGCTGATCACCCCGAGATTGAGCCCGTTACTCCCAAAGGCCAGCCCGGCAAGCAGGGTGACCCGCCCGTGAAGGGTGTTCGCTGCCCGCCTCAAGCCTGGGGTGCGCCGAAGGCGTCGAACCCCGTAATGTCCCGCCCGAGGATCAGCGTGTGGACGTCGTACGTGCCCTCATACGTATCGACGGATTCGAGATTGGCGGCGTGGCGCATGGCGTGGTATTCAAGCGTGATCCCATAGGCCCCGAGGATGGTCCGCGCGTCCCGCGCCACGCGCAACGCCATGCGGACGTTGTTGCGCTTGGCCAGGCTGACGTGCGTGTACCGCATCGTCCCCGCGTCCTTGAGCCGTCCCAGCTGATACGCCAGCAGTTGCGCCGTCGTGATCCCGGACAGCATGTTGACGAGTCGTTCCTGAATGATCTGGGTCGCGGCGATCGGGCGCCCGAACGCCATCCGCTCGCGAGCGTACCCAAGCGCCTCCTCGTAGCAGGCGATCGCGGCACCCACGGCCCCCCAGGCGATCCCGTAGCGCGCCTGCGTCAAGCACGACAGCGGCTTTCCGAGCCCCGCGCCGCCGGGAAGCACGTCCTCCTCACGCACGCGCACGTTCTCGAGCACGAGCTCGCTCGTCACGGAGGCGCGCATCGACGCTTTCGTATGGATGTCGTGCGCGGAGAACCCCGGGATCTTCGGATCGACGAGGAACCCGCGAATCTGGCCATCGTCGGCCTTGGCCCACACGAGGGCGACGTCGGCGATGGACCCGTTGGTGATCCACATCTTGGTGCCGTCGAGGATCCAGCCGCCGGGGGCGCGGCGGGCGCGCGTCTGCATCGCCGCCGGATCGCTTCCGGCGTTCGGCTCGGTCAGCCCGAAGCAGCCGATCTTCTCGCCCGCCGCCATCGCCGGCAGCCACTTCTGCCGCTGCGCCTCGCTCCCGTATGCATAGATGGGGTACATGACGAGTGCGCCCTGCACCGAGGCGAACGAGCGCACCCCGCTATCCCCACGCTCGAGCTCCTGCATGATGAGCCCGTAGGCGATGTTGCTCATGCCCGCGCACCCGTATTCTTGGGGGAGGTTGGCCCCAAACAACCGCAGCGCGCCCAGCTTCGCGACCAGCTCCCGCGGGAACTCGCCGGCGAGCCAGGCCCGGCCGATCTGCGGGATCACCTCCCGGTCGACCAACCTCGCCACGGTGTCGCGTGTCAGGCGGTCCTCGTCGGCGAGCAGCGGATCCAACCCAAAGTAATCAAGTCGTGCCGTCCCGTTCGTCATGGAGGCACCATTCGCAAACACCGCGGAGGTCTCCTGTGCATGGCCAGGAGGACCCCCCTTTCGAATCGGAGAAGGAGCGATCCCGCGGAACCCCACGGGCCGAACGCGCGCCCGGGAAGGATGGCCTCTGGGTTCGTATCTGGTCCGCCGGTTGCTGCTGGCGCTTCCCACGGCGCTCGGCGTCCTCGTCGCCGTGTTCCTCCTGATCCGCTTGGTGCCCGGGGACGTGGTGACGCAGTTGGTCGGCCTCGAGGCGACGATCTCGCCGCAGCGCGTCGCGGAGTTGCGAGCGCTCTTCGGGATCGACCGGCCGCTCCCGGCGCAGTTGGGGGAGTATGTCGGAAACGTCGCCCGCGGGAACCTGGGACGGTCACTCCGCACGGGGGTGGCGATCGGTCCGGAGCTCCTGCGGCGCTTTCCCGTCACGATCGAGCTCGCGGGATGCGGCCTGCTCGTTGCGCTGGCGATCGGCGTACCCGTCGGGGTGACCGCGGCCCTCCACCGAGGGCAGGCCGGCGACTACCTCGCCAATATCTTCGTCCTGCTGGGCCTGTCGATCCCGTCGTTCTGGCTGGCCGTACTGCTCATCCTCGCGTTCTCGCTCCGTCTGGGGTGGTTGCCTCCGACCGGGTATCTCGCGCCGCAGGAGGATCTGAGCGAGAACGTGAGGCACATGCTGCTTCCGGCTCTGGCCCTCGGCCTCGCGCTCGCCGCGGCGATCGCCCGCATCGTCAGATCGAGCTTGCTGGAGGTGCTGGGTCGCCCGTTCACGCGCACCGCCCGCGCGAAAGGCCTGGGGGAGCGCCGCGTGGTGATCGGGCACGCGCTCCGGAACGCCCTCATCCCGGTGGTGACGGTCGTCGGCCTGCAGTTCGGGACCCTGCTCGGCGGCGCCGTGATCATCGAGCAGATCTTCAGTCTCCCGGGGATCGGGCGCTACGCCCTGGAAGGGATCAACCTGCGCGACTATCCCGTGGTCCAGGGGACGGTCCTGGCGATCGCGCTGGCGTTCGTGTTGGTCAACGTCTGTGTCGACGTGGCCTATGGCTTTCTCGATCCCCGCATCCGGTACGACTAACCGGGTCCGGACCCCGCGCTCGTGGTTGGGGCGGCGCCTCCTGCGCCATCCGGGAACCCGGGTCGGCGGAACTCTCCTCGGCGTGATCGTGCTCGCGGCGATCGCCGCACCCGTCCTGGCCGGGTACGATCCGATCCGCATCGCGCCTGCGCTCCGCCTCCAGGGCCCCGGCGCCGCGCATCTCCTCGGCACCGACATGTACGGACGGGATACGTTCGCCCGCGTGCTGTACGGGGGACGGCTCTCGCTCGCCGTGGGGATCTTGTCGGTCGGGATGGCGCTCATGGTCGGAGGCACCGTCGGCGCGCTCGCCGGGTTCTGGGGACGATGGCCCGATGCGCTCATGATGCGGATCTCCGACGTGGTCCTCGCGTTTCCGGCGATCCTGCTCGCGATCGGACTGCTGGCGTTCCTCGGCGGCGGATTCTGGAACGTGGTACTGGCGATCGCGATCGTGTACTCGGCGCCGATGGCCCGCGTCGCCCGAGGAGCGGTGCTGATGGTGCGGCACGAGGAGTACGTCGAGGCAGCCCGCGCCGTGGGCGCGGGGGATGCGCTGATCCTCTGGCGCCACCTTCTCCCCAACGCCGCCGCGCCGGTGATCGTGGAGAGCACGCTTCGCCTCGCGTTTGCGATCCTGGCCGAGGCCGCACTCTCCTTCCTGGGACTGGGCACCCAACCGCCGGCCCCAAGTTGGGGCCAGATGATCGCGGAGGGCCGGACGGTGATGACCTTCAGCGCGTGGCCCGCGATCGGCCCGGGGATGGCGATCACGGCGACCGTCCTCGGGTTCAATCTGTTGGGCGACGCGATCCGCGACGCGCTGGACCCGCACCAGGGCACCGCGGGCTGAGTCTCGAACGTAGTAGGATCGCACGGGATGACCCGCTGCGGCGGTGGGCTCGAGGAGGAGACGGCATGAAGCACATCCGGTGGGCAATGGTGTTGGGTCTCGTCGTGCTGCTGACGATCCAACCGTCACTCGCCCAGCCTGCGAGTCCGCGTTACGGCGGCACGCTCCGCGCAGGCATGCAGACCGATCCCGTCGGGCTCGACCCGCACCTGTCCACCGCGACCGCCACGCGGAACATGATGGAAAACGTGTACGACACGCTGGTGATGATCAACGCCGAGGGCAGGATTGCGCCGGGGCTCGCCGAGACGTGGAAGACGTCCGAGGATGGCCTCACCTGGACCTTCGCCCTGCGTCGAAACGTCAAGTTTCACAACGGCCGGACGATGACGCCGGACGACGTCGTCTACTCGATCAACCGCATTCGCGACCCGCGCACGAAGTCTCCGCGCGCGACCGACTTTCAGTTGGTGGACTCGATGACCCCCTCAGGTCCGGCATCGGTCGCCATCAAGCTCAAGCAGCCGTTCAGCCCCCTCTTGGCGAAGCTGGCGTGGTCGACCAACGCGGTCGTGCCGAAGGAAGTCGTCGAGCAGGACGGGGATCTCAACACCCACCCCGTGGGAACGGGCCCCTACCGATTCGTCGGCTATGCGCCGCAGCAGCGTCTGGTCATCGTGCGGAGCGGCGACTTCTGGGGGGTGGACGGCGCGGGGCATCGTCTCCCATATGTCGATCGGATCGAATTCATGTTCTTCCCGGACGCCGTGGCCCGTGCCACCTCGCTTCGCACGGGGACGGCGGATTGGATCGAATACGTCCCCTCCTCTGAGATCCAAAGCCTCAAGGCGGACCCGAACGTCGAGGTGATCGGCGGCCTGTCCGCCAACTTCCGCGGCCTGTATATCAACAACGCCGTCCCCCCCTTCAACAACGCGAAGGTCCGGCAGGCGATGGCGTGGGCGGTGAACCGCAAGGAGATCGTGGACACCGCCCTGTTCGGAGTCGGCGGAGTCGTGGCCACCGGCACAACCATCCCGCCGGGGAACTACTACGCGCTCACCAAGAACGTGTACGACAAGGTGGACGTCGATCGGGCCAAGCGGCTCCTCGCCGAAGCCGGGTTCGCGAACGGATTCGACGCGGATCTCTACGTCACCAGCACCTACGATTTCCTCAGGGCCCCCGCGGAGGTCGTCCAAGCCCAGCTGGCCAAGATCGGGATCAAGTTGCGCATCACCGCCGCGGACTGGAGCGTCTACCTCCCGACGGTCTTCCAGAAAAAGTTCACCCTCACGATCTTGGGGAACTCCGGGCAGTCGGATCCGGACGACTTCCTCTATAACCCCTTCCACACCGGCGCGGGTGGGAACTACTACAATTACTCAGACGCGCAGTTCGACAAATTCATCGAAGACGCCCGGAAGACCGCGAGCGAGTCCCGGCGGCGGCAACTCTACGAGCAGGCGCAGCTGCGGCTCCAGGAGACCGTGCCGATGGTGTTCCTCTTCCACTCGACCCAATACGAGGCGGTGCGTAAGAACGTCCTCGGATACCGGCACTGGCCCAACACGTCCTACTTGGGCCTGCGGTGGACGTGGATGGCCGGCCGTTAGGATCGCCCTATTTGACCCACAAGACGCCGAAGTGGTTGTCGACGACATCCGCCGCCTCCGTGAACGTAAAGTTCGACGTGATCAGGCCCCGCGCGCCGTCGAACTGACCTTCCCCTCCGTCCACGCGCCACATCACCGATCCATGCATGGTACCCGCCTGCGGGCTGGGCCCGAGGTAGCCCTGGCCGACGGTGGTAAAGCGCAACCGATGGCCCGACCCGAAGGAGATGGTCCCCGATTCTTGAAACGTCGACTCCCCGGTCCGGGTCACCGTCGACTCGAACGACGCCCGTCCCTCAGCCGTCGGGCGCAGGGATCCGCTCACGCCCTGGGGCCCGACATTCGAGGTGATCGTGCAGCTTGGGGCGGTCGTGGCCGCCTTGACGACGTTGGGCGATCCTGGAACAGGCGCCGCCTTACCCTTGAACTGCAGCGCATACATCATCTCCCTCATGCCCCCTCACCTCCAACAGTGAGAAACGCCAACGTCTCGGTCTAGATGACTCCCAGAGATCGCAGCCGGGTGATCTCGTCGGAGCCCACCCCCAGATCCGTCAGCACGTCGGCCGTGTGTTCCCCCAGTCGCGGAGGAGGCCGACGGATCGACCCGGGTGTCCCTGAGCACTTCACGGGAAGCCCCGGAATAGTGATGCGTCCGGCCGACGGATGGTCGACCTGCACCAGCATCTCCCGCGCGTGGACCTGCGGGTCCTCGACGATTTCGTCGACCGTGTAGATCGGCCCGCACGGTACACCGGCGGCCTGCAACGCCTCGAGCCACGCCGAGGCCGGGCGCGTCTGGAGCAGGGTTTCGAGCACCGGGATCAACTCGGCCCGGCTGCGGATCCGGTCGGGGTTCGTCCGGAAGCGTGGATCGTCGGCGAGCGCGACACCGGCAACCTCGCAGAACCGGCGGAAGAGCCGGTCGTTGCCCGTGCCGAGGGTGATGTAGCGCCCGTCGGCGCAGGCAAACGCCTGGTACGGCACGACGGTCGCGTGCGCAGAGCCTCGCCGGGGAGGAATCTCTCCGGATGTCAGGTAGATCCCGACGTAGTACGAAAGCCAGGAGATCTGCGCGTCCATCATGGAGACGTCGAGGACCTGGCCTGCGCCTGTGCGGCCGCGGGCAAGCAGCGCGAGGGTGATCGCATAGGCCGCGTACATGCCGCCGGCGATGTCGGCGATCGGGATGCCCACCCGCACTGGGGCGCCCCCCTCCTCGCCCGTCGTCCCCATCACGCCGCCCATCCCCTGCAGGATGAGGTCGAACGCAGACCGATCCCGGTAGGGTCCGGTCTGCCCGAACCCGGAGATCGCGCAGTAGATGAGGCGCGGATTCCGCCGGCGGAGCACCTCCTCGCCGATTCCCAGCCGGCTCATCGTCCCGGGGGTGAAGTTTTCGACCAACACATCCGCCCGATCCGCCAGCTTCAAGAGGAGCGCGACCCCGTCGGGGTGGCGAAGGTTCAGCGTCACGCTGCGCTTGTTCCGGTTGACGCTCAGAAAGTAGATGCTCTCCCCCCCCGCGAACGGGGGTCCCCAAGCCCGCGCCCCATCACCCTCGCCCGGCGGCTCGACCTTGATGACATCGGCCCCGTAGTCGGCCAGCATCGCCGTGCCGAACGGACCCGCCATAAATCGCGTCAGATCGAGGACGCGGATGCCCTCCAACGGCCCCGCCCCATGGCTGCGCACAGCCGGCTCGTCGCTCACACACCTCTCCTCGGTTCCAGACATCGCGGGCACAAGCCCCATCATTCGACGTCACGGCTGGTGTTCATCTCCCGGAAAAAATACCGGCCGGCGGCACCGGGCGGTGCCGCCGGCCTCCATCGTCTTCGCTACCTCGACTCAGCCCCCGTGGAGCGCTGCTCCACCTCGCGGGAGACGCATCTCCCTGATCGGCGGGAGGTCGAGGGTTTCATATGAGGTAGCGGGCCGAGAGTCCCGCTGCCCCGTTACTGCTTCGGGGGAGTCTCCCCCTGTGGATCAGTATTACGCTTCGACAGACGGACGCGACGCCTCATCACCCGCCTCCTCCCTTGAGGATAGCAGTCGTCATGTGTGCCGATGTTCGTCACTTTCCATTGTACCCCTCGCCACGACCGTGTCAACACCGGAACATTAGTGACGGAGCAGCACTTCCGCGATGAGGACTGCGACCGCCGTCCCGAGCGCGACCAACCCGAGAACGACGAGGGGGTGCCGAAGCAGATTCTCGCCCGGCGGGGCACCCAAGGGAGGATCGGGCCGCGAGAGCACCGTCATGTCGGCTGCGTCCGGATGCCGGAGCGCGTCAAGGAAGGCTCCCGCGTGCGGAAACCGCTCCTGTTTTCGCCGGCGCATCGCCGTCGCGATGATCGCCGCGATCGCCGGGGGCACCTCAGGCCGCAGCGTCGCCAGCGGTTCCGCGTCCATGTTGAGGTGCTGGTACATCGTGCTGAGGGGATTTGCGCTGCGGAACGGCGGCCGTCCCGACACTAGTTCATAGAAGATCAAGCCGAGCGCGTAGACGTCGGTCTCGGGGCCACCCCGCTCTCCGCGGATCTGCTCGGGGGCCATGTACTCCGGCGTCCCCACCAGCCCGGAGAACCCGCGCCACGTCACCCGCGGCGCGCCGTCGAGCAGCGCGATCCCGAAATCGATGATCGTCACACGAACGTCGACCCTGACAAGAATGTTTTCGGGCTTCAGGTCGCGGTGGTACACGTGGTGTTGATGGCAATAGGCAACCACTTCTGCGAGGTTGGTGACGATCTCAATCGCCTGCGGCACCGGGAGCGGGTGCGACTCACTCACGAAGTCCCGGAGGGGCCGCCCCTCCGTGTAATCCAGAACGAGATAAGGGGGGCGCGCATCTTCGCACGCTTCGATCAGCCGGGGCACCCCGGGATGGTCCAGGATACGACCGATGGCCACCTCCCGGCGGAATCGCTCGTATGCCGCAACCTCGCCGAGTTGTGCGGGGTCGAGGAACTTGAGCACAACGGCGGCCCCGCTGCGCAGGTCTCGCCCCTGGAACACGGCGGCTTCGCCGCCATGTCCCAGCGGCCGCTCGACGACGAAATGACCGACCTGATCGCCAGGGCCCGGCATCGGGAGGCTCGTGTGAGGCGGTCAGCCGGTGATGCGGATCGCCAGCACGGTCAGATTGTCAAACCCACCCCGCCGGTTGGCTTCTCGAACGCAGGCCGCCGCCGCTGCGTCGGGGGGAAAGTTCGTGAAGGTGGCGCGGACGTCCTCTGGGGTCAGGTGTTCGAGCACACCGTCGGTCGCGAGGATGAAGCAATCGCCGCGCTGCGCCGGGCCGCTCCTGAGATCGACCGCAACCAAAATGTCCCCGCCGATCGTTCTCGTCAACAGGTGGCGATGCGGGTGGCGATCGGCACCCGGGGCGTCCACGAGGCCGAGGCGCCGCATCTCCTGGACGATTGTGTGGTCTCGGGTCAGCTGCCGAACCGCGCCGCCGCGGACCAGGAAGGCTTTGGAATCCCCGACGTGTCCGAGCCAGTACCGTCCGCCGCGGACGACGAGCGACGTCAGCGTGGTCTGCATCCCGGAGAGCGCGGGATGCCCCTCGCGAAGGTGATAGACGTGAAGGTTGGCCTGTTCGATCGCCCGGCGGAGGATCCGCCCGGGATCTCCTCGCAGGTTGAGGTAATATTCCTGAGCGACCGTGTGCGCGGCTTCCGCGCTCGCCACGGCTCCCCCGCCCGCTCCCCCGACGCCATCGGCGACGATGAACAGGCTCCCGCGGCTGGCGTGCAGGAGCGGATCTGTAGGGACTTCATAGCGAACATAGTCCTCGTTCTTCGGCCGGACCCGCCCGGGATCAGTCGCGCTGCCGACTTCCAGGCTCAGCGACTCGGTGGGACGAACAGGCGCGCGCGGGACCTGCTTCACCCCGTCTTGCCCTCCAGCGCGATGATCGCCTCAGCGATCTCGACGATCGACCTGCGGGAGCTCTGAGCGAGGCGGCGCAGGCGCGACGTCGCCTCCGCTTCCGTGAGCCGGTATCGATCGCGCAAGAGTTGGGTGGCCGCCTCGACCTGGTTCACCGTGCCACGATCAGCCCTCGCGGGGCGATCCGCAGAGGCGCGTCGGAGCCATATGAGCTCGGCAAACCGGGCGCGCGCCACCTCGATCGCGGGACCGATGTCCGACTCCCGCACCGGCTTCATCAAGTACGCCAGCACGCCGGCGTCGGCGGCCTCCTCCACCAAGCTGCGCTGGTTGTAGGCGGTCAGCACGATGATCGGCACCGGGTGCTCGGCCATGATCCGGCGGGTCGCCTCGAGCCCATCCATCCCGGGCATCTTGATGTCCATGATGACGACGTCCGGATCGAGGGCGGCGACTTTCTCGACCGCGTCCTCGCCATCGGCGGCCTCGCCGACGACCCGATAGCCGAGATCTTGCAGCATCGCCCGCATCCCCATCCGGATCAGCGCCTCGTCGTCGACCAACAAAACATCCCCGGCTCCCCGCTCAGTCATTCGTCAGCCCCCGCCGCGGCGCCGAGTGGCCCGCGAGTGTCACTCCAAAAACGAAAGCGCCCCCGCCCTATCCGGCGGGGGCGTCTCGGCCCATGGCCATGCTACCATGCCCCCACGAATCGATTCAAGGCCGGGTTGACAGTGAACCGGAGAGTCGCTACTATCATGGCAAGCACCCGGACGTGCATGAGGCCTGGACGCCGATCCTTTGATATGGGGTCGGCGTTTCTGTATTTGGCCGACGGCCGCGACGCCCCGACTGCCCCGGCGCAGTGGATTCGCATTCTACGGAATAGACGAATCGAGGAGGCGTCGTGCATGTCGAACACCACCGGGTTTCGTAAGAGCCTGACGCTCACCGGCGTGACCGTCAACGCCATGGCGCTCATCGCGCCGGGAGCCTTCTTGTGGATCACCTACCAGGTCCAAGCGTCCCAGGTCGACGCCGCCGGTGCGTCCACCGCGATGGACATCTGGCCGGGACTCGCGCTTGCGCTCGTCCTCGCCTTCCTGACCGCGATCTCGTACTCGATGCTGAGCAACCTGTACCCGGATGCCGGAACGGGATCCTCATATTACTTCGCGGAGAAGGCGTTCCTCGACAAGGAGGAAAGCACGTTTCACCGCTGGGCCCGCCTCGCCAAGTACGTCGTCGGATGGATCTCGCACCTCTACTACTGGGTCTACCCGGGCGTGATGGTGGCGATGATGGCGACCATGATCGTGTACGTCCTGGGTCTCTTCAACGTGACTCTCCCGCCGGTCGCCCAGGTCGCCATCGCGGTGGTGTTCTCCTTCGCCACGGCCTACGTGGCCTACCGGGGGATCTCCGGATCCACCCTGGCCAGCCTGATGATCAATGTCATCCAGATCGCGGCACTCGTGCTGATCTCGGTCCTGGCGCTCAGCTACCGGTTCGGCAACCCGCAGCACGTGACGTTCCTCCACCCGACGCTGTCGAGCGTCGTGCTCCCGCACAACCTGAGCCACGTTCTCTTCCAATCGACGATCGCGATCCTGCTGCTGGTCGGCTTCGAGTCGGCCACGGCGCTGACCGCCGAGGCCCTCCACCCCAGTTTTGTGAGCCGCGGCGTGATCCTCTCATTGATCATCCAGGGCCTGATCGCCTACCTCTTCGAGTACTTTGCGGCAAGCGCCTGGGTCAACACAGCCTACACCTTGAAGGACGCCAAGGGCAAGGTACTCGCGGGGTTTGACGCGGCCGGCTTCTCGCAGGCCCCGATCGGTGATATGGTGAGGAACCTGGGCGATACGATGCTGGGCGGCATCGGGTTCCCCCTCCTGCTCATCATCGCGCTGACGGTTGCGATCGCCGTCTTCGGGACCACCCTCGCGTGCATGAACACGGGCGTCCGCCTGACCTACGCGATGGGACGGGACGAAGAAGTACCGGCCATCCTCGGTCTCCTGCACGGCCGCTTCGCCACCCCACACTTTGGTGTGTGGATCATGGCGGCCGTCTCCGCGGTCATCGGCGGGTTCGGGGTGCTTTCCGTCATGAACCTTACCGCCATCACGTTCCTGTCGAACATCGGCACGTTCCTGCTCTACGGGCTGACCAACGTGGTGGCTTTCGTCGCGTTCCGCCGGGCGCCCCAGGCTCATACCGTGAAGCACGTGCTGGTCCCGCTTCTCGGAGCGTTCGCCAACCTGGCGATGCTGCTGGCGGTGATCTACTTGGGGATCCTGGGCGGCGGCGACACGCGCACCGCCGCGCTGATCTCGCTCATCTCGACGGGGGTGTGGTTCGCCGCCGGGCTCTTCTACTTCGTCTCGAACACCCGTGGGCGGAGCCGGGAGATCTGGGTCGAGAAACAAATCGGCACCGCGTGATACGAACGACCTCGGGGGGAGGTGCAGGCGGGGCTGCATCTCCCCCCGAAGCGTCGATCTTCGGTCCGGGCCCTACCCTCGCCCCCAGGATTTCTCATGCGCACTCCGGAAAGATCCTCGATGGCCCAGCGCGTTCTCGCGGGACCGCGGCCGGGCACGACGCGCCCGCTCGGCTCGCCTCGGGCCGTGATCCGACGGCGGCGCGAGATCGTCGTGGCCTACCTCCTGCTCGCCCCGGCCCTGCTGTTCGTCATGGGCCTCCTCGCCTACCCGATCGGCTGGGAGGTGTGGGCCAGCCTGACCAACAGCTCCGTGCAGCGCGTCTCGGCAAGCTACGTCGGCTTGTACAATTACCTGGTCTTTCTCAACGATCCGGAGTTCTGGGTTGCGGCCCGCAACACGATCGGGTTTCTTGCCCTCACGGCCGCGCTCAAGCTCGCGCTCGGGACCGCCGTGGCCCTGGCGTTGTGGCGCCCCTTCCGGGTCCGGCCGATCGTGCTCCTGGCCGTGTTCCTGCCCTGGGCCTATCCCGCCGGCGCCGCGATGATCGGTTGGGATCGGTTCATGAGCCCTCCGGTGCACACCGCCTACAGCGTCCTCATGGGGAACCTCAGCGTCTACTTCGATCGGTGGCTGGGCAACGGCACGTGGGGGTTCCTCACCCTCGTCCTCGTCAATAGTTGGCGCGGCGCGGCGTTCACTGGGATCTTCCTGCTCGCCGGGCTCAACGGGCTCCCGCGAGAACTCTTCGATTACGCCGCCCTCGAGGTTCGGACCACGTGGCGGTGCTTCCGATTGGTGACCCTGCCCCTCCTCCGACCGTTCTTGGCCCTGGCCACGCTCCTCTCCCTCACCACCGCCGTCGCCGACCTGGGGAACGCCTGGCTCCTGACGGGCGGGCGCAACGTGTACCCGATCGTCTGGACCGACTCCTTCCGCTACGCGCTCATTGCCGGGCAGTGGGGAAAGGCCTCCGCGCTCGCGCTCATGCTGGTCCCCGTGCTGGCGCTCCTCCTCTTTGCCTGCTACCGGCTGTTTGACCCCCTCGAGGAGGGGCAGCCATGACGGCGCCCCGCTGGCTCCACCCGTGCCTCCGGGCGTGCGGGCTCGCGCTCATCGCCGCCGGGAGCGTGTTCCCCATCTACATGATCGCGATTGAATCGCTGAAGTCCGTCCACGAGGACGTCACCGGAAATCCCTTGATCGTGCTCCATCCCACGCTGAAGTGGTATCTCGGCCTGTTCGACCCGGTCGTGTGGCTGCGCGGCGAGATCGCCGTTCAGAGCGTCCCGTTCCTCGTCTGGCTCGCCAATACGGCGATTGTGTTTGCCGGCGCGCTCGCCATCACGCTCGTCACGAGCGTGATGGGGGCCTACGCCCTGGGGCGCCTCCGCCCCCCGGGGTGGCGCACCTGGCGGCGGGCCTTGTTCGCGACCTACCTGATCCCCCAGTCGCTTTTGTTTCTCCCCCTGTACACCCTCGTCTTTCGCCTCAATCTGGACGACAACTTGCTCGCCCTGATCCTCATCTACCCGATGCTCGCCGTGCCGTTCTGCGTCTGGCTCCTCTCTGCCTACTACCAGCGGCTCGATCCCGAGGTCGAAGAGTCTGCTTACATCGAAGGAGCCAGCCGCACGACGGCATTCCTCCGGATCATCCTGCCCATGAGCTGGCCGACCGTGGTCGCGGCGGGCGTCTTCGCCTTGGGGGTGATCAGCAGCGACTCGATCTTCGCCGCGGTGTTCCTGCCGAACCAGTTCCACCAGACCCTCGCGGCCGGTCTCGGCACCATGGGGCCGAGCATGGACAATCTCTCGGTGGTGGCGGCCGTCAATCTGGCGGCGGGGACGGTCGTGCCGATCGCCGCCCTCTCGGCCGGGGCCTACGTGCGCGGGCTGACCGCCGCGATGGTTGAAGGCGCCTGAGCGCGTAGGGAATCCCGCGGGCCCCGTGGAAGGGGTCCGCGTATGGCCCAGATGGTCGCGGCGCCCTCCGGCGCGAAGAACGGGCAGGTGTTTGGGAGGGGAGAGTTGGCGCGCCGGCGACACGACGTCGTCGTCGCGTACCTGTTGCTCGCCCCTGCGGTGTTGCTCGTCCTCGGCGTTCTCGCGTATCCTCTCGGCTGGCTGGTCGAGATCAGCCTGACCAACTCGTCGGTCCTGGACACGAGCACCAAGCTTGTATGGCTCGGCAACTACGCGGGATTCCTTCGCGACGCGGAGTTCTGGCGGGCGTCCGCCAACACGCTCGGGTACCTCGCGATCACGGCCATCCTCAAGATGGCGGTGGGCGTGGGCATCGCGCTCCTGCTCGCACGTCCGTTTCCGGGGAGGCCGCTCGTGTTCGTCGCCACATTCCTGCCGTGGGCGTACCCAGGCGGCCTCGGCGCGGTCGGCTGGTACTGGTTCCTGATCCCCCCCCTCCACTCCTCGTATTCTGTCTTCATGGGGGATCTGCACCTGTTCTTCGACAGCCGGCTGGGGGAGGGAACCTGGGGGTTCATCAGCCTGATCGCGTTCAACGTCTGGCGCGGCGGGTCGTTCGTCGGGATCTTCCTGCTTGCCGCGCTCAACGGGATCCCAGAAGATCTCTTCGACTATGCCACCACCGAAGTCAAGAACGCCTGGCGGAAGTTCTGGATGGTTACGGTGCCGCTGCTGCGGCCGTTCCTGGCGCTGGCGACGTTCCTCTCATTGACCGGGGCGGCCGTCGATCTGGGGAACGTCTATTATATATCCGGGTTCCGCAACGTGTATCCGATCGTCTGGACGCAGGCGTTCCACCTCGCGCTGTTCGGGGGACAGTGGGGGCGGGCGGCGGCGCTGTCGCTCATCCTCATGCCCGTGCTGACCCTCATCCTCTTCATCTGTTACCGCGTATTCGAGCCGCTCGAGGAGGACGTCGCGTGAGGACGACCCGGCGCTTTCGCCGGCTCGTCCAGGGCGTCCTGCTCGTCCTTCTGGCCGCATACAGCATCTTTCCCATCTACATGGTCACGGTCGAGTCGCTCAAGACCGTCGACGAAGATGTCTTCGGCAGCCCCTTCTATGTCCGCCATCCTTCTTTGGAGTGGTACCAAAATCTCTTTGAAGAACACGAGTGGATGACCCACGCCAGAATCGTCACGCGCACGGTCCCGTTCCTGGTCTGGTCCAGGAACACCGCGATCGTCTTCAGCGCAGCGCTCGCGGTCATCCTGCTCAGCAGCCTGATGGCCGGGTACGCCCTCGGCCGCCTACGCCCGCCGGCGTGGCGAGGGTGGCGCCGGGTGCTGTTGGCGACGTTCCTCATCCCCCAGACGATCCTGTTTCTCCCGCTCTATAAGGTGGTGTTCCACCTCCACCTCGACGACAATCTCCTGGCGTTGGTGCTGACGTATCCGATGCTGGCGATCCCCTTCTGCGCGTGGCTGTTCTCCGTCTACTTCCAGAAGCTCAGCCCGGACATCGAGGAATCCGCGTACATCGAGGGAGCCGGCCGGTTCACCGCGTTCTTGCGCATCGTCCTCCCGATGAGCTGGCCCGTGGTCGTCGCCGCCGGGCTCTTTGCCCTCGGGGTGATCAGCAGCGACTTCATGTTTGCCGGTGTGTTCCTCCCCAACCAGTGGCATCAGACGATCGCGGCCGGGATGGCGACGATGGACGTGAGCCTCGAAGACCTCTCCGTGGTCTCCGGGATCAGCCTCGGCGGGCTCCCCGTCCTCCTGATCGCCGCGCTCTTCGCCGGCTCGTACGTGCGCGGGTTGACGGCGGCGATGATCGAAGGCGCCTGACGCCGCCGAGGCTGCGGGTGAGCTCTTGGATCATCCGCGCGCTCAAGGGGACGAGGCGGGCAGGGAGGCCGAGGTCCCGCGCGAGAGCGAGCGCGAGAGCGGTATCCTTCACGAGGATGTCGAGGGAGGATCCGGGGCGGTAATCGCGGAGCCAGGCGGCGACCGTGGGCCAGTTCTCGACGACCCACGTCGTCCCGGTGCACGTCCGCAGCACCTCCCACAGCCGCTCGGCCGGAACACCCTGCGCGGCGGCGAGGTCCGCGACCTCGCGCGCCGCCAGCAGGCTCGTGGTCAAGAGCACCTGGTTCGCCATTTTCACGGCGGTCCCGGCGCCGACATCGCCGACGTGCTCGATCTGCGACCCCATCGCGCCCAGCACGGGCCGCGCCGTCGCGAGGTCCTGGATCGAGCCGCCGACGATGATGGTGAGGGTGCCTGCCTCGGCGCGGGCCCGCCCGCCGCTGACGGGGGCGTCGAGGAACGCGAGGCCACGTTCCCGCGCGGCGGCGCCGAGCCGCCGCATCGACGCGACCCCGATCGTGCTCATCACAATCACGATCACGTCCGCCCGCGCTTCCTCAAGCACGCCGCCCGGGCCCAACACGACCTGCTCCGCCTGGGCGGGAGTCCGCACCATGACCACGATCGCATCCTGACCGCGCGACGCGGCGCCGACGGATCCGACTCGCCGGCCCCCCACGGTCTCCAGGGCCTCGACCGCGGCCGCGCGGATGTCGTACCCCGTCACCTCAAATCCGCGGGCCGCGAGGTTCGCGGCCATGGGCAAGCCCATCTCGCCGAGCCCGATCACGCCGACCGTCTTCATGCGGGCGCTCCCTGCGGCTCGAGATAGACGATCCGGCCACGACTCACGACCAGGCGCACCCGGCGCAGCGCGGCGATGTCTTCGACCGGATCCCCCTCCACCGCGATCACGTCGGCGACCTTGCCCACTTCGACCGTGCCGAGCGAGGAGGCCAGGCCGAGGGCCGCCGCCGGCCACGCCGTTGCCGCCTGGATCGCGCGCATGGGAGACTCCCCGAGCCTCACGAGCCAGGCCAGCTCGTCCGCGAGGCACCCATGGAGCGCGTCCGTGCCGACGACGTATCGCATCCGCCGCGCGATCACCTTTCGCGTCGTCTCCAGCGCACGGTCGGCCAGCCGCCGGAGCCGTGCGTCGG
This sequence comes from bacterium, assembly GCA_035703895.1. Classification (NCBI taxonomy): domain Bacteria; species bacterium. The sequence goes on from DASSXJ010000228.1 coordinate 27,499, forward strand.
TCTCGGGGTTACGCTCGAAGGCGTGCGCCCGCGGTCCGCAGAGCACGCCGGTGGTGAGCGTGATCAGCGTCCCGTAGCGCTGGACCAGGTCGAGGTCCGCGTCGGTCAGAAACCATCCGTGTTCGATGACGTCCAGTCCGCCGCCGATGGCGGCGGCGACCCCGGGTCCGCCGAGAAGGTGGGCCGCGACAGGGCGGCCGGCTTCGTGCGCCTGTCTGACGGCGGGGGCGACGTGAGCCTCCCCGTAATAGCATGTCGTCGGGTCGACCGAAGGGTTGCCCACGCCATCGGAGACGAAGAGCTTGACGAAGTCAACGCCGGCCTCGAGGTTGTCGCGCGCGGCCCGCTCGATCTCCTCGGGGTCGTCGGTCAGCACGGAGGCGACCGCCCCGCCGGAACATCGAGGCGATCGAATGGCGCGCCCCGCGGCGACCAACCGGGGACCGACGATCGCTCCTTCCTCGACGGCGCGCCGGACCGCGAGATCGATTCCATGGAGATCCCCGCACATCCGGACGCCCGTCACGCCGGCCCGGAGATCTTCGAGGATCCGGCTCACCCCGTTCGCCACGTACTCGCCCGCCGGCACCCGGACCTGCGCGGAGAGCTGGCCTCGGCGTGTGTCCAGGCCGAGGTGCGAGTGAAAATCCCACAGGCCGGGGAGCAGGCTGCAGCCGGGAAGAGACAGGACGAGCGGGTCAGGCGACGGTCCCAGGCGGCCGTCGACCCCGGTGACGCGGTCGCCCTCGATATCCACGCGCCCGGGACGGTGCGGTTGGTCTCCCGCCCCGTCGATCAGCCGGTCCGCCTCGATCCGGATCACCGGACGCCGATCACTTCACCGCAGCGCTCGTGATTCCTGAGATGAACTGGTCCAGGAATAGACTGTAGAGCACGGCCACCGGCACCCCGATCAGCAGGGCACCCGCCATGAGCGATCCCCAAAAGTACACATCCCCCCGGATCAGGTCGGTGGCGACCCCCAGGGGGACGGGTTTTTGATCGCCCACCGACACGAACACGAGCGCGTACAGGAAATCCTGCATCGTCAAGGTAAACGTGAAGATCACCGCGGTGAGGATCCCCGCCCAGCTCACGGGAATCACGGTCCGGACGAGGGCCGCGAAGCGGCTGCAGCCGTCCACCCTGGCGGCTTCCTCGATCTCGGGCGGCACCGTCTTGAAGAATCCGCTCAGGAGCCAGGTGCAGAACGGGATCGTAAACGTCGGGTAGACGAGCACGAGCCCCCATTTGCTGTCGAGGAGATGGGTCAACCCGAGGATACGAGAGAGCGGAATAAACAGGAGGATCGAGGGGATCAAGTACCCGAGGAAGATCGCGATCCCCATGTTCTCCGCGCCGGGGAGGCGGAGCCGCGCCAGCGCGTAGCCGGCCGGGATCGCGGTCAGCAACGTGATCACCGACACCCAGAACGCGATCACAATCGTGTTGTAGAACCAGTGTCCGTATTGGGTATCGTGAAACAGGTAGGTGAAATGATGAAACGTCGGCTTTTGAATAAACCAGAACGGTGAGGCAAGGGGGTTGACCAGGTCGGCGTCCGTCTTGAACGCGGTCACGGTCATCCAAATGATGGGGAACACCGCGATGATGATGAACGGCAGCAACCCCGCATAGACCAGCACATGCTTGCGGAGCTCCCGCGCCTGCGTGCGCCGCACGGCGGCGGCGACTATGGACGGTTCGCGGCGCAGGGTCTCGACGCCGCTCACAGCGCCTCACGCCTCCGGAGCGTCCGCAGCAGGAAAAACACGATGGGGAGCAGGATCGGGAACAGCACCAGGGAGATGGCCGCGCCGCGGCCCAACGCACCCGCTTGGATGCCGATCTCGAACGCGCGCGTGGGAAGGATCTCCGTGGAGTTCATCGGCCCCCCCATCGTCAGCAGGTAGATGATGCTGAGGTCCGAGAGCGTGAAGACCGTATCGAAGAGCAGGCCGACGAAGAGGATGGGGGCAATGATCGGCACGACGATGTAATGCCACCGTAGGAAGAAGTTCGCCCCGTCCACTTTTGCGGAGTCGAGGAGTTCCATGGGGACCGAGGACAGCCCGGCCATCAAGACGATCGCGCCAAACGGAACTCCGCGCCAGACGTTGACCGAAATCACCGCCGACATCGCCAACCCGGGCTCCCCAAGCCAGTTCGGCCACCCGCTCATGAGGTGGAGGTGGTTCGCGACCCAGTTGATCGTGCTGAACTGCGGGTCGAACGCCCACTTCCAGGCGAGAGCGGTGATGACGACGGGCAGCGTCCAGGGAAGGACGACGAGCGACCGAATCAGCCGTCTCCCCCGGACCTCCTGTGTCAGGAGGACGCCCAGAATTCCCCCGAGGAGGGCTTTCGCGATCCCGGCGATGACCGTGAACATCACCGTGTTGCGTAGGGCTTGACGGAACGTGGGGTCTTGAAAGATCGCAATGAAGTTCTGGAACCCCACGAACCGGGCGACCTGGTTCCCCACGGACGCGTCGCTGAGGCTGAGGTAGAGGGAGAAGAAGAACGGCACCCCAACGAGGACGACCATGTAAATGATGGCGGGCGCCAGCATGGTATAGCCAAACGTGAGGCGTTCGCGGTTGAACCCGCCCCGCCTCACGTACACTCGAGACCCGGCCGTCAATTCGACGTTCGCCACCCCGGCGTCCGCTTTACCCTCTCGTAGGGGCTTGTCCGCCGGTCTGCCACACGATCCCGCGGCGAGACCGGCGGGCCGTTGCGTCTCGGTTTACTTGTACTTGGCGTAGATGCCCTTGATCTGACCCAACCCCCACTTGATCGAGCCCTCCAGGCTGTCCCCGTGACAATATCTCGCCAGCATGTCGGGAAGGACAAATGTCGCGAGGACTTCCGCCGCAGGCGCCGCCGCGGGGCCCGGATACCCGAAGACCAGCCCCACCTTGTCCCAGTCCTGCATCAGATCGAGCTTGGGCAGATGCTTCTCGATGCCCGGCATCGGCTTCTTGTACCACGACTTCAGGTACGGCATGTTATAGCCCTTGCTGGCCTCCAGCGAGAACTTGACGTCGCCGCCATACTGCTCGAGGAATGCCTTCGCCCCCGCCTGGTTCTTCGAGAAGTTCCAGACGGAGAGGACCGTGACGTCGACGACGGCCGCGCTCCGCGCCGGCCCCTTCGGCTCCGAGCCGGGGACGGCGGCGTTGATCGAGTTGAACAACGTGGGGTTGCTGTCCTCGACCGAAAAGAGAGACGAGAGCGCGTCGTGGATGTAGAGGGCCACCCCGGAGTCTAGATACCGGTTGTCGGAGACGTTGTCCCAGGAGAACACCTCCGAGGTCATGCCCTCCGACCACAGGGCCTTGCTGAACTGCATCGCGTCGCGGAGGGCCTTTGAGTCCCAGGCGACTTCCTTGCCGGACGGGTCGGTCTCATGCACCCCGAACGCATAGAACACCGCCCGCCAGTTGTGGTTGGCGTCGTTGCAGTGGGAGATGGCAAACCCGGTCGGATGGCCTTTGGACTTCCCGATCCGCGCGGCGGTACGCATGTTGTCCCAGGTGCTTGGAGACGGCAGATTGTATTCCTTCCACAGGTCCCCCCGCCACATCACCGGGATCGGAATATAGAACTCTGGCACCCCGTACCAATGCCCGTTGACCACGGAGAGGTTGGGTGCCATCGGGAGCCAGCCGCCGCCGGCCTTGCCGAGCTTCTCGCAGATGTCCGAGACGTCCACCATGTGCTTGTAGTACAAGGTCGTCTGGATCTGCCCGTTCATCTGGAAGATATCGTGCCCCGCGCCCGCGGCGAGCTCGGAGGCGATGCGGGCCGGGAGGTCGTCGATGCTGATGTGGTCGACACGGACCTCGACCCCGTTGTCCTTTCCCCACTGGACGGCATACTGATCGAAGGCTTTGTCGTACGCGGGCACGAAGTGGCTCCACGTCAAGATCCGCAGCGCCGTGCCCTTGATCTGCGCGGGGGCCACTCCGACGTCCCACGGCGCCACCCGCCCGAGCGCCGCCGCGGCGACCCCGGTCCCTGCTGCCGTGAGGAATTGACGCCGGTTGAGCTTCTTGCGTGGGCGTACTTCGAGAGCGCGGTCCATTCGCGAATCCCTCCCCCGGCTCCCAAATGGGAGCCACAGTTCTCCGGTGGCTAGCGCAGCCCCTCGCGAGAATGTACGTAGATACGATGTCGGTCGTTCCCGTCCCTCCCACGGCGGGGGACCCCGATTCTATCACGGCGTTTGGGCCAGCGGGTTCTCTACAAGCGACGCGTCGTACTCGTGTACAATGGATCGGCCCAACCTGGCGTCTTCGAGGCTCATCCGGAAACCGTCGCCGTAGGTGAGGGCGCCGGCGAGCGTGGGGATGGTTCCCGAAAACAGCACCACGGCGGCGCGCTCGGTGAGCCTGCCCGCCAGCCGATCCAGCCAATACGAGGGGGCCAGCAGCGCACCGATCGGCCCTTCCTGGTACCGCTGCCAGACCCCGCCCGAGCGGACCCAGGCCCGGAGCACCAGATCGTCCACGTGGCCGGCGACGTCCGCGTACGCCCAGGCCGTACGGGCCATTACGTTGGGACAGATCTGCTTGCTGAGCGCGATGGAGGTAGCCTCCACCTTCCGGTCCGTGTGGTCGCTCCCAACGGTCAGCGCGACGCGGTGCTGGGTCGCGACCAGCACGTACTCCACCTCGCCGGAACTCTGCGGGGAGTAGATCTCGATCCTATCCCCCTGCGTCAGCATCGCCTGAGCCACGGGGAAGACGATGGGGACCGTGTCGGGCGCCGGCACGCCAAGCCCGCGCATCTCCTCCACGTGCGCGGCCACCGCCTCGAGGTCGCGCCCCGCCCATCCGGCGTTCAACACCGACCCGATGCTAGGCGTCCACCGCCACACCCCGCCGGCACCGGACATCTCGAGCTCGAGAGGCATCAGCCTCCCAGCCTCATCCGAGCACCACCGCTGGGGCCGGGAACCGCCCCAGCACGCTGCGCGCCACCCACGTTCCCCCGAGACCCACCCCACCAGCCACGAGCAGACCGACGGGAAGGCCCCATCCCCCGATAATCCCGCCCATCATCAGCGCTCCAAACGGGGCTAGGCCGTTAAAGACCAGGGCGTAGAGGCTCATGACGCGCCCCCTCAGCGCATCGGGCGTCTCCAGTTGGACCGTGCTGTTTGCCGTGGCGGTAAATAGCACCATCCCCATCCCCGCGAAAAACAGCTCGGGGGCGGCCACGCCGGGGCGGCCCACCTGGCTGAGCGCGATCAACCCCCCGCAGAGCAGCAGGGCGCCCCAGAGGAGGTACGCAGGTCGCGGGCCGCGCGCGCTCGTGCCGGCCACGAGCAACGAACCGATCAGCGCCCCGGAGCCCTGCGCGGCCATGAGGAACCCGAACCCACTCGGGCCGAGGTGGAGCTGGGTGCGGGCGAGCACCGGAACGAACACGTTGAAGTTCATCGCAAACAGGCTCAGCACGCCCAGTGTCAGCAGCACTCTCAGGATCGCCGGCGTCGACCGGACGAAGCCTACTCCTTCAGCGATATGCATCAGCAATCCGGTTCCGGGCACGACCCGGACCGCCGGCACGACGACCCGCATCGCGGCGAGCGCGGCGAGGACGGCGAGGAAGCTGGCGGCGTTCGCCAGAAATGCCACCCCGACCCCCCACGCGGCGATCGTCAAGCCGGCGAGCCCCGGCCCGATCAGCCGCGCGCCGTTGAACACCGAGGAGTTGAGCGCGATGGCGCCCGTGAGATCTTCCGTCCCACCCACCATCTCCACGACGAACGCCTGCCGCGCCGGGACGTCGAAGGCGTTCACCGTTCCGAGGAGCGCGGCCAATACCGCGACGTGCCAGTACCGGACGTGGCCGGTGGTGGTGAGCAGTCCGAGCGCCAGCGCCAGCAGGAGGAACAGTGCCTGGGTGCACATGATCAGCGTGCGCTTGGGCACGCGATCCACGATGACCCCCGCGGGGAGCGAGAACAGCAGCACCGGGAACCATTGGAGCGCGTTGATGACGCCCAGAAGGAAGGGCGAGTGGGTGATCGTCAGGACGAGCCACGCCTGCCCCACGGTCTGCATCCAGCTGCCGATCAACGAGATCCCCTGGCCCGTGAAGAAGAGGCGGAGGTTGCGATGCCGCAGCGGCGCGAGCACCGCCAGGCGGCCACGATCCGCCGGAAATCGGGTCACTCCGCCCAGAGTCCCAGCCGCTGCGCGCCGGTGACCAGTGTCCGAGTGTAGGGGTGCTGGGGCGCCGCAAAGAGCTGCCGTGTCTCGGCCGATTCCACGATCCGGCCCGCGCGCATCACATGCACCAGGTCGCAGGTCTGCGCGACGACGCCGAGATCATGCGTAATCAGGAACAGCGACATCCCGAGATCCCGCTTCAACCGGGCCAGGAGGTCCAGGATCTGCGCCTGCACGGTCACGTCGAGGGCGGCCGTGGGCTCGTCGGCGATTAGCAATTCCGGCCCCGGACCGATCGCGGCGGCGATGAGGACCCGCTGCCGCTGGCCCCCCGAGAGTTCGTGCGGATAGCGCTTGAGCAGCGATGGATCCAGCCCCACGAGCTTGAGGGCCTCGGCGGCCCGCTCGCGCGCCCCCCGGCGGCCGAGGTGGGCCACGATCCCCTCCATGACCTGGTCGCCCACGGACATCACCGGATCGAGGGCGGAGGTGGGTTCCTGGAAGATGATTGCGATGCGGCGGCCCCGGTACGCCTGCATCGCGCGCTCGGACAGCGGGACGAGGTCGGTCCCGTTCAACAGGATCCTACCGGCGGTGATGCGCGAGGGCACAGGAAAGAGCTTTAGGACGGCTGAGGCCGTCATCGACTTGCCCGCCCCGGACCCGCCGACCAGGGCCACCGCCGCACCGGCCGGGACGTGCAGGGATACGTCTTCCAGCACCCGGATGTCGCCGCTCGTCTTGGGAATGACGACCGAGAGCCCCTCGATCCGCAGCTCCCCCCGCGGCGTCACGGTCGGGTTCGTCATGATGTCTTATGGGATCGGCGCGGGAACCGCTCCTCGAAGATGACGTAGAGGGTCGGGATCAAGAGCAGGGTCAGGCCCGTCGAGACGGTCAATCCGCCGATCACCGCGCGCGCGAGCGGCATATTGGTCTCGGCGCCCTCGCCGAGCCCCACCGCCATCGGGATCATGGCGAGGATCGTCGCCAGCGCGGTCATGAGGATGGGCCGCAGCCGGATCCGGCCCGCCTTGAGCACCGCCTCGCGAACACCCAGGCCCCGGTCCTGGAGTTTGTTCGAGTAGTCCACGAGCAGGATGCCGTTCGACACGACAACGCCGACCATCGTGATCACGCCCATAAAGGAGATGATCGACAGGGTCGTGTGCGTCAGGAGGAGCATCCAGATGACGCCGATGATGCCGAGCGGCACGGTGAACATGATCACGAACGGGTCCACGAGCGACTGGAACTGCGACGCCATGATCATGTAGACCAGCATGAGGGCGAGCCCCATCGCGAACCCGAGGCTGCCGAAGGCGTTCTGCTGCTGCTCGGTCTGCCCGGCCATGTGGTACGTAAACCCCTGTGGAAACGCCAGCCGGTCCAGCCGGGTGGCGATTTCCTGCGAGACCCCGCCGAGGGGCCGGTCGACGACGTTTGCCGTGATATCGATCACCCGCTGCTCGTTCTTCCGGGCGATCTGGAGGGGCTGGCTGCCCAGCGAGATCTTGGCGACGTCGCGCACCCGAATCGGGACCATGGGACCTGCCGCTGGGGCGGTTCCCGGCCCCGGGTCGGCCAGGCTCGCCAGCGGAATGTTGCCCAGATCCTCGGTGTGGGTCCGGTATTGGTCCATCAGCCGGACGACGATGTCGTACTCGTTCCCCGAGACCGGGTCGATGAACTGGCTGGCCGTGCCCACGTTTCCGGAGATCGCCATATCGATCGCGTTGGCGACGGTGGTCGAGGACAAGCCGAGCGTGGCGGCCTTCTCACTGTTCAGTGCGACGGTGAAGGCGGGGTACTGGCCTCGCGGCGTGATCTGGACGTCGGCGCTGCCGGGCGTGGCGGAGACGATCCCGGCGATCTCCTGGGCGAACTGCGCGCCCACCTGCTGATCATACCCCAGGAGCTGAATGTCGATCGGAGCCGCCGACCCGAAGTTGACGACCCGATTCTGGAGCCCGCCGGTCCGCACGAACAATTGAACGCCCGGGAACTTGCCTTGAATCGCTCGGCGAACGGAGCTCGCGAGGTCGTCTGTGGACCGGTGGCGCTGCGTCGGCGGCACCAACCGGACCTGGACGCTCGCCTGGTTCGTGCCGGCGTTCCCGCCGAATCCGCCGCCCTTCGAGGGAAACCCGGAGTTCGTGTAAATGGTGACGATGTCGCGAGAGGGGATGGTCTGGCGGATGACCCCCGCCACCTGCTCGGCGAGACCGGCGGTCAACTGCACGGACGTCCCTTGGGGAGCCTCGACGTTGATCTGGAACTGGCTCTCGTCGGTCACCGGGAAAAACTCCGTCCCGATCCCCCGGGCGGCGAAGAGGGAGATGATCAGGACCCCGCCGATCGCGGTCAGGACCACCGCGCGATGCCGGAGCGTCCAGCCGAGGGCGCGCTGATACCCGTCATCGAGGGCGTCCATCAACCCCTCGCTCCAGCGGTTGAACCGGGCCACGACTCCGTTGCCCTCGATGTTCGCGATGCCCGCGCGCAGCAGTTTGGTGCTCAGCACCGGGTCGATCGTCATGGACACCACGTAGGACGCGCCCAGCGCGAAGATGATGGTGAGCGCCATGGGCACAAAGAGCCGCTGGGCGATCCCGCTCAGAAACACCACGGGGAAGAACACCGCGATCGTCGACGCGGTGGAGGCCAAGACGGGGAGCCCGACCTCCTGCGTGGCCGTGATCACCGCGTCGAGCACGTTGCGTCCGGGAACCGCAAGGTGGCGGGTGATGTTCTCCCGCACCACGATCGCGTCGTCCACCAACCGGCCCATCGCCAGCGTGAGCCCGCCGAGCGTGAAGACGTTCAGGGTTTGGCCGGTAAAATAGAGCAGCAACAGCGCGCTCGACACCGAGAGCGGGATGCCGAGGCCGACGATGAACAGGCTCCAGAAGCTCCGCAGAAACACGAGGACAACGGCGAACGTGAGCAGCGCCCCGATGATCGCCTCGTGTCCGAGGGTGTTGATCGCGGCCCGAATGTACCGGGATTGATCGAAGCCCAGCGACAGCGTCACGCCGGGCGGCATGCCCGTGAGACGGGGCAGGGCGGCCCGAATCGCGTTGACCGTCTGAATCGTGTTGGCGTCCGGCTGGCGGTTGACAAACAGGACCACACCGGGCTTGCCGTCGACGCGGACGATCTGGGTCTGGTCGGCCGCGGCGTCCGCCACCTGCGCGATGTCCCGAATGTGCACCGGCACGCCGGCGCGTGTGGTCACGACGACGTCTCGAATCGCCGGGACGCTCTGGAGCAGTGAGGGCACGTTCAGCTGATAGTCGATGCGGTTGTTGCGGAGGCTGCCAGAGGGAATGAGCGCGTTGTACTTGACGATCGCGTTCTGCACATCCGGCAGCGTCAGGCCCGCCGCGTTCAGCTTGTTGGGATCCACGGCGACGCTGAACTGCCGGATCAAGCCCCCGTTGACGTTGGCCTGGGAGACCCCCGGCAGCCGTTCGAGTTGTGGCTCAATGACGTTGTAGCCGAGATCGTACAACTGCCGGGCGTCGAGCCCTCCCCCGCCCACGACCACCTGCACGACCGGGATGTTGGAGATGTCGAACTTGGATACGAAGGGCTGGCTGACCCCCACCGGCAGAGTTCGCATAACCCGCTGGACATTCTGGATCAGCTCGACCTCGGAGTTGTTGAGGTCCGTCCCCCAGTTGAAGTATACGTCGATGTCGCTGAGGCCCTGACGCGTGGTCGAGAGGACCTGCTGCACCCCGGCCACTCGGGTCACGGCTTGCTCGAGCGGGTAGGTGACGGTGCGTTCGACCGCTTCTGGGCTGGCCCCGGAGTAGTTCGTGATCACCGTCATGACCGGGATCGTGATCTTCGGGAACAGGTCCGTGGGCAGGCGGGCGAGTGCGATCTGGCTCAGCACCACCACGGCGATGCTCACCATCAGGATGAAAACCGGGTTCCGTGTCGCGCCGCGCGTCAGAAACATTGGTGGCTTCTAGAGCCCCCCCACCGGAACCGGTCGGACCGGCTGGCCTTCGCGGACGAGATCGATGCCCCGGGCGATGATCTGATCATCCTCCGTGAGCCCGGCGGTTATCTCCACGACCTCTCCCGTGGCCCTGCCTATGGTCACCGGATGCCGGTTCACTTTGCCGTCCTTGACCACCCACACAAAGTGCTGGTCGCCGACAGAGACGAGCGCGCCGAGCGGCACGACCAGGACGTCCTTATCCGCCCCCACCGACAAGCGGGCGGTGGCGTACATCCCGGGACGGAGCAGATGTCCGGGGTTGGCGATGTCGATCTCGACCTGAACGGTCCGGGTCGCCTGGTCGGCCCCGCCGGCGATCCTCGTGACCTTTCCTTCAAATGTCCGGCCGGGATAGGCGTCGACGGTGATCGACACCGGGGCGCCCCGCTGAATCGCGGCGATTTGCACCTCGGTGACGTTCACGGTCACATCGGTTTGATCGAGGTCGGCGATCGTCACGATCGGCGTCGATGTCCCCGGCGTCACGTACGCTCCCGCGTCGAGGCTCCGGCTCACGACGATGCCACTAAAGGGCGCGGTGATCGTCGCGTTGGCCACGCTCAGCCGGGCATTGTGCAGGGCGGCTTGCTGGCTGGCCGCCTGGGACCGCTGGGTCTGGACCTGCGTCTGTGCCGAGGCTTCCTGCTGCCGCGCGGCGGCAATCTGGGCGTCGGCCTGGGCGATCTGGGCCTCCGCCACATTCACCTGCGCCGCCGAGGCGTCCAGGGTCGCGAGCGCAGATTGCACCTGCGCGGTCATGTCGTCGAGGGTCTGCTGTGCGGCCGCCCCCTGCTTCACCAGTGTGGCCATCCGTTGGTGGGTCGCCTCAGCATCCTTCAACTGCGCGGCCGCCTTCGCGACTCCGGCTTGGGCATTCGCCATCTGGGCTACCGCATTTTGCCGCCCGGCGATCGCGTTGAGCAATTGCGCGTGGGCGGTGGCGACCGCAACCTTGGCCGTGAGGATACCGTTCTGCGCGGCCAGCGCCGTGGCTTCCGCCTGAGCGACCTGGGCGTCGAGTTGAGCGTGGTCGACGATGGCGACGACCTGGCCGGCGCGCACGGGGTCACCCGGCCGAACGGTCACCACTTCGAGATAGCCCGCGGTCTTTGAATAGAGGACGGCGCTCCTGAGCGAGGCGATGTTCGCCGTCAGCGAAAGCGTGACCGGAATCGTGACGCGCTTCGGATGGGCCACACCCACCAGCGGAGGCGGCACCGCGCGGCCCTTGGACGTGCCCGTCGATGGAGGATCGGCGCTGGCCGGTTTCCCGACCGGAGCCGGGGCGGTGAACCGGCCGAGCAGCAATCCAAAGCCCAGCGCCACCACCACCGCGGGGATCCACACCCACGATTTCGGCATTATGAATGCCCCCCGATCCCCTCGGGGACCCGCGGCGGGCTCGGGTGCGCGGACAGGCGCCGGAGGTCGCGAACCTGGCGCTCGAGTTGCCGCTGCAGCCGCCCCAGTTGCGTCACCTTTTGGCGGACCGACTGTAGCTGATCCTCGGTCACCCGTAGCGCACTCTCGACGGCCTTGCTGCGGCGGGCGGGATCCGACGTCGTCTCCGCCGCCGCCAGGTAGTGGGCACGCGCCTCATCGGCGTCCAGCATCCGCTTGATCTCGCTCAGGGACAGGCCGAGCAGCTGCTTCAGGTTCTTAATCCGCTCGATCCGCTCGAGGTCGGCGGCCGAGTAGAGCCGCTGGCCTCCGTTCAGCCGCTCGCTGGGTACCAGCAGCCCAATCTCATCGTAATAGTGGAGCGCCCGCTGGGTGAGCCCGGTACGGTGGCAGACTTCCCCGATCTGGTACAGCGTGGACATATGGTTCCTCGCTCCGCATCCGGCCCAGGCCCGGGCCGAGTACTTCGATTTTAGAAGCACCTTACGTGGATGTCAACATCCTTCCGGGCACGTAAGGTCACGCACCCGATACCCCCGCATCGACCAGCACCTGGTGGACGCGGCGGATCGCTTCGAGATGGGCCCGCGGGGAATCGAGGCCGGCCCGCATCGTGTTGACGCTGAGGTGACTCCCACCGATCTCGCGCCACGCGGCGGCCGCGTTCGCCCACTCCGGCGCGCCGTCCGCGAAGTTGATCCGGCGCTCGAGCCCCACCGTCGCCGGATCACGCCCGGCGTCACGCGCGTAATCCCGCAGACGGCCAACCATGGCTGCGTACCCGCCCGGAGCCTGGGGAAGCCGCGAGGTCGGCGTCCGAAGGGCCCCCCCGGCCATCCATCCATCGGCCAGGCGCGCGATCCGCCGCAGCACCGTATCGCTCTCACCCCCCCATCCAGATGGGGATTGGGCGCTGCACGGGCAGCGGGTTTATTCCGGCCTGGACGATCCGATGCCAGCGTCCGTGAAACGTCACAACGTCCTGGGTCCACAGGGCCCGCAGCACCGCCACCTGCTCTTCGATGCGCGCTCCCCGCGTACGAAAATCCTCCCCCACCGCCTCGAACTCCGCCTCGTTCCACCCCACGCCCACGCCAAGCCTGAGGCGCCCGCCGCTCAGCAGATCCACCTCAGCCGCCTGTTTGGCGACCACCGCCGTCTGCCGCTGGGGCAGCACGAGGATGCCGCTGACCAGTTCGAGGCGGTGGGTGATGGCCGCCAGGTACCCAAACAGCACGAACGGCTCGTGGAACATGTCGCGATGCGTATATCCAATCCATCCCTCGGCGCGTGGGACAACCCCGAGGACGTGATCGTAGGCGACGAGATACTGGTACCCGGTTTCTTCAGCCGCTCGGGCGAAATCGGCCACCACACGCGGATCTGCGCCGATTTCGGTCTGGGGGAAGATGACACCGACTCTCATCCGGCCACCGCTTCGACGCGATGTCCGGGGCCGATGGAAACAGCCAGCATCGACGCATCCACGCGTGGAGGGACGCCACCGAGTACGCGTCGACAGATCGCCTCGGCGGGATTCGAAGACCTTTGGCGCAGTTCCGTCTCGATCGCGGCCCGAAGGTCGACCGAGCCCTCGCGCCGCCCCTCGTCGCACGCGACGAGGCCCGCAGTGTAGAGCACCAGGAGGGACGGGTTCGGCAACGATGCGACGCGGGCCGGACGGAGGTCCGAGCTGCGCACGCCCAGCGGCCATCCCCCTCCCGAAAGCACCTCGACGCGACCGCCGGGCGTCCCGAGCATTGGCGGCGGATGGCCGGCGATCGAGTAGGCAAAGGTCAGCGTTGACGGATCGAGCAGACCGAACACCACGGTCGCGGTTCCGGCCGTCTCAGAAGACAGCTGGACAACACGGCTGGTGCGCGTGAGCACCGAGAACGGCGAGTGCCCTTCAAACACCAGCGTCCGAATGGCCGCGCGCACCTGGCTCATCATGACGGCCGCGCGCCACCCACGGCCGGGGACGGCTCCCACCGCCAAAGCCACCCGCCCCTCTGGGAGACGGAACGCATCGTACCATGTCCTCCCCTCTCTCCGTTCGCCCGAACCGTGGAGATGCACGGCACTCAACACCACGCGTTCATGCTGCGGGAGATCGCGGGGCAGCAGGGCCAGAGCAAAAGCCTCCGCGGCCCTCTGCTCGAAGTCCGGATCCGGGGTCAGGTCGGCGTCGCGGCGAACCAGCTCGTGCCGGACCTCTGCGAGCTCCTCACGCAAACGGCGCACCTCGGTGTCGAGGTCCGGGTCCACCGTGGGTGCGGACTTGGCCTGCAGGACGAGCGCCCGCACGTCCGATCGTATCCCCCGGATCGCGTCGTCACCAGAGTCGAGCAGCTCCTCACAGAGGAGGCCGAGCGCGGGTCCGGATGGCGCGCCCACGATGAGGATCCCGCTCGACGTCGTGGTGCCGGCGAAGTGCATGCGCATCACTCGCTCCGGCCCCATCACGTTCATCCACCAGTCGAAGGCGACCCCGTGGGTGCTGATCGCGCCGAGAAACCTCCGGGCCTTGTCCGTACTTTCCCCATCGATGAGCGCCACGAAAGACGGCCTGAGTTCGATCCGTGCGTAGAGCCCGAGATCGTCGCAGAGGACATGACGAATGATGGTCTGCGCGTCGCAGAGCACGGCAAATCCGGCCCGCCCTTCCTCCGGCGTCTCCCCAATGTTTGTCGTCTCCCGGATTGTGGTCACGAGGGCGACGTTCGGCGGAAACGTCTCCTCCCTCCTGCCGCGAGCATGCCGGCCAAAGATAGGTGGGAATAGTCTGGCGGGTTGAACCCACCGGTGGGGTGAGGAGGTGTGACCTTCTCCCCGCCGGTGCGTCTCGTGCGATACAGACGGAGTTACCCGATCAGCGTGCTCTCGCCGATCACGATGGTAAATGATCGTCCATTCTTATCGTGGAGCCGGCTTCACCTCGTTACCACTTGCCCAGTGCGGGTGTGGCAACGAACCACTTCCCGGCCCGCCCGTTGCCGTTTGCCTCGCCCGGGGCTTTGTCGCCGGTAAACGTGTAGAGCAAATGTCCGTTAAACGTGATCTGCATGCCATGGACTGTGTGGACGGCCCCGACGCTGCCAAAGAGAATCCTGGGGTCTTTCGTGGGGGCCTTGCCAATGAGCGGCAGCCAGGTCTTTGCGCACTCACCGGTGCACTTGCTCCGGGTCGGGGTATCCGCCGAGAAGTAGTACAGGGTCAATCCCTGGCTATTCGCCAGCACCGTCCCACTGTTGGAGTCCTTGTCAGTCACTTTGTGCACACCGACAGTATACTCCGCGCCCTGCACCCGGGGGCTGAGCCCTCCGAACACACCGACGGCCACGGCGATGCTGGCGACGATAGCCGCTAGTACTGAGATACGCACGACCTGTCCCCCCCCTTGACCGAGTGGGCACCGAGAGGAAGATCGACGCCCCGTCAAGCTCCCTCGCACCAGGGAATAACGGATGCGAATACGGCGTGGTTCTCCCGGTTCCCCGCATCCCGATCTCCCAGGGCCTGCTTTGCTCTGCGAGGCTTTCAATCCTTCTTTGGAACAAGGCGGGGCCTGGGGAGGGAACTACCGGCGGGGCGAAAGGGGCGCGGGTTCTCGGCCCGCCTACTCGATGACGCCCGCCCCCAGCCCTTTCCCGTAGACGTCGGCGAACAGGGCACATATGAAAGCCACCGGCCCCACGCCGAGAAGGATTTCCGCGAACGTGGGGCCGGGATCGTCGATGTCGAGCAGGTTGCTCCCCACGTCGGCCATGAGCGTCATGTTCGCGTGGTTCGAGACGAGCGTGAACGTGTAGAGGTAGTCGTTGAAGACGACGGCCACGCCGAACAGGGCCACGGCGGCCACGGCCGGCCACGAGAGCGGCAGGACCACGTCCCACAGCACGCGGAGCGCGCCTGCACCCTCGGCCCGGGCATGGTCGAACAGATCCGTGGGCAGCCGGTGGAAGTAGACCCAGAGCACCCAGGTCCCAAAGGGGATGACGAGCGTCGGATAGACAACAATCAGCGCCGGCATGCCTCCATACAGATGGAGCCGGGATAGCATCACCGCCAGTGGGATGAAGAGCACTCCCTGGGGAAGGAGGTAGCTGGCGAACAGCGCGAGCGCGATCGCGTTGGAGAAGCGCAAGCGGTAGTAGGCGAGGCCCAGGGCGGCGAGCACGCTCGCGGCCAGGCTGATGGCGATCGTCGCCAGGGTTACCATCGCCGTGTTGAGAATGAGCCGCCCGAAGTCGGGATCCCGGAGCACCTGCGCGTAATTGTCCAGGGTAAACTGAGCGCCCGGCCACCAAGGATTGCCGCTGATCAGCTGGGATTTGCCGCCCTTCAAAGAGGCGACCAGCATCCAGTAGAGCGGGGCGAGCGAAAAGACCAGCATGATCCCGAGGAATCCACCCACCGCCACCCGGCGAGCGCTCACGGCCGCACCGCCGTCCTCAGCAGATAGACAAGCATGAGGAGGTAAGCGGGCAGGAGCGAGAAGGCCACGGCGCCGCCCACCCCCACGTCGCCGTCGCGGAGGGCGACCATGAAGGCCATGTGCGGGATCGTCTGCGTGTGGTTGGCGGGACCGCCATTGGTCAAGACATGGACGATGGCGAAATCGCCGAACGACCCCATGATGGAGATCGCCGCTCCCAACACAAGCGCGGGCTGCAGGAGGGGAAGGACGATGTGAAGGAAGCGCTGGCTGCTGGTGGTGCCGTCCACCCGAGCAGAGTCGATCACCTCGGTCCCGATCGAGCGAAGGCCGGCCAGCAAGAGGACGGTGAACAGACCGGTCTCGTGCCAGACGTTCACCGTGATCAGGCTCGCCATCGGCAGGGGACCGAAGCTGCCCAGCCAGTTGACCCCGTTCGGAAGCAGCTTGGACTGCATCAGGATGTAGTTGAGCGCGCCGTGGACGTTGCTGAAGAGATAGTACCAGGCCATGGTCCCCATGGTCATGGGGAAGACCAGGGGCAGGAACAGCAAGGCGTAGACCAGGCGGCGCCCGGGAAAGTGACGCGCGACGGCCAGGGCGACCCCGATCCCCAGAATCGCCTTGATGACGATGCTCGCCACGGTATACACGAACGTGTTGAGCAGGGCGTCGTGGTATGTCGGCTGGTGGAGGAGATAAGCGTAGTTGGCGAGCCCGACGAAATGGCCAAGCTGACCGACCTGAGCGTCGCTCAGGCTGTACCAGGCCTCGAGTGCGAGCGGAAAGACGATCGCCCCCGCCACGATGAGGAGCGCGGGGGCCGGCAGGACGGCCCGGACGTAGAAGCCCTGTCGCCTAGCCCTTGCCAGCACCGGCGATCATTCCCGCCCCGAAGGGGGCTCGCTCAGCCCTTCACGGCACCGGCTGTCAACCCGGCCACGAAGCGATCGACGAAGAAGGAGTAGAGGAGCGCCACCGGGAGCGAGCCGAGCAGCGACGCCGCCATGAGCTCGCCCCAGAAGAAGTCGTCGCCGCGGACCAGCTCGCTGGTGACCCCGACGGAAATGGTCTTGGCGATGGTGTCGTTCATAAAAATCAACGAGTAGAGGAACTCATTCCAGGAGAGAGTGAACGCGAACACGCCGGCGGAGAGGATCCCCGGGAGGGCCAGGGGAATGACGATCCGCACCATCGTCTGAACTCGGGTCGCGCCGTCCACCAGCGCCGACTCCTCGAGCTCGCGCGGGATG
>DASSXJ010000229.1 GCA_035703895.1 bacterium
GACCGGATCACCCGACTCCAGCATGATGGTGAAGGGCACCAGGGCCTCGTTGATGTCTCCGCCGTGGAGATCGACATAGTAGTCCGCCCGGGAGATCACCTCGGTGAACACGGTGTGCGCCAGCCGTTCGCTGGCCGTTCCGGCCGGATCGCCGGGGAAGACGCGGTTGGGATTCTTGCCGTCCAGCGGACAGACGTAGATGTTGCGGCCGTGGAACGAGGGGACATCGACGATATGCACGATGATGACGGCGCCGCGGATCCCCGCGGGATCGAGCGAGGCGGCGGTCTGGATCGCCGCTTCGATCCCGGGATACTCGCCGCCGTGCACTCCCGCCGTCACGCTCAACACCGGCCCGGGCGCGGGCCCGCGGATCAGCGTGACGGGCATCCGGATCGGTGTTCCGGGTACGTCCAGAAACCCCGTCACTTTGGTCCCGGGCGCCGCCCGGAGTGGCCCCACCTCGAACGTCTCCATGTCGCCCCCCCGGGACGCCGGGCCCCGCCGTCCGCGCTGCCTACCCCCGCCCTACCCGCGTGCCCTCGCCCACCTGCGCGCGGAGCGCGTCAACGGTCATCGGCCGGAACTCCAACTCGAACACGCCGCCCAATGCGCGCGCGACGACAGGCTGAACCTCTCGTAGCGACACTGCGCGCCCGAGCACACGGGCCATGCTCGTGATTGGTTTCCCCAGCCCGCACGGGTTGATTACCGCGAAGTGCTCGAGATCGGGCGCCACGTTCAAGGCAAACCCGTGCATGGTGACCCTGCGTTTGACCGCCACGCCGATCGCCCCGATCTTTGCCTCGCCCACCCAGACCCCAGGATACCCGCGCACCCGCGTGGCCCCGATCCCGAACTCCTCGAGCGACCGGATGAGCGCGGCCTCAAGCAAGCGGACGTAGCGGACGACATCCTCGTCGAGCGCCCCCAGATCCAGGATCGGATACCCCACCAGCTGGCCTGGCCCATGATACGTGACATCTCCCCCGCGTTCGATCTCGAACACCTCAATCCCGCGCGAGGCGAGGAGCTCTCGGGGCATGAGGATGTTGGCGGCGCGGCCCCCCCGGCCGATTGTGATCACGGGCGGATGCTCGACGAGCAGAATGACATCATCGATCTGGGCGGCTTGGCGCGCGGCCACGAGCGCGCGCTGAAGCGCCCAGGCCTCTCCATACCGCATCCTCCCACAATCCACCAGATAGGCGGCGCGCGCCATGGCCGCTAGCGCTGTACGGGACGGGTTGACGCTGCCACCACGATCGCCCCCGCCGCGAGGACGGCGAGCTCGAGGACGGCATTGGCCGCGTGGAGGTGCCGGATGGACGCGTACCGCGAATCGTCAGATCCGCGCTTGACGAAGTCGAGGCCGCGGGCCAGGTGGGTCATGGTAGGCGCGAGATAGGCGCCCTGAACGGTCACGACGGCGAGCATGAACACGATCAGCCACACCGACCAGCGCGGGCTCGCCGCCACGATCGAGGCGGCGAGGGCGATCACTCCGAGGGCCCATTCGGCACGCGTCCACCGGGCGATCACGACCTGCCCGAGTCCCACGGCTTGGTTGCGGTCGATGACGCCGCTGCTGAATCGTAGCGGCGCCTCCACAAAGTCGAGCGTCACCATGCCGCCCACCCACACCGCCACGGCAAGGATTCTGATCACCGCCGCCGCGTGGGTCACGATCGGCGGCCGCGTGCGGGTCAAGCCTTGGGCGGGACGGCCGGCCTCGCCGGTCCCGTCGCTCCTTCGGCCGAACCGACGAGCGCGGACCGCCGCACGGGGGTGAAATAGCGCCACCCGACGATCGCGAGGTAGCTCAGGTAGAGGACAACTTGGAGAAGCGACGGCGCGCTGATGTACCCGAGCACCGCCTGCAGGAGGCTCCCCATCGTCGACGTCTCCGGGACAGCCGCGCCGGTGTTCCACATGTGCGGAACGAGCGGAGGCACGAGACCCGCCTCCTGGAGTTCGCCGATGCCGCGAACGAACAGGCCCGCGCCGACGAGCAGCAGCAAGAGGCCGGTGACGTTGAAGAACGTGCGGAGGTTGAGACGATAGCTCCCTCGGTAAATGAGCGCTCCCAGTAACACCGCGCAGACGAGCCCAAGGACGGCGCCGGCAAGGGCCGGAAGCGCGGCGGAGGCCCGCGCCGTGGCGAAGAGGAACAACGCTGTCTCGACACCCTCTCGGCCGACGGAGGCGACCGTCAGCACGACGAGCGCCCCGCTCGATCCTACCCTGAGCGCATCGCTCAATCGGGATTGCAGGTCGGTCCGCATGGTCGCGGCCTGGCGGCGCATCCAAAAGATCATGTACGTCAGCACCGCCACAGCCGTCAGCATAGCCAGCGCTTCAAACAACTGCTCTCCGCGCCCGCTAAACTCGCCGGCCGTGACCAGGATAATCCCGCCGGCCAGCGCGCTCACGCCGATCGCACCCGCGACCCCGGCCCAGATCGCGCCGAATTCCCGCCTGTGCCCGGTCCGCGCGAGATACGCCAGAATGATCCCCACGATGAGGGACATCTCCAGCCCCTCACGCAGCGTGATCACGAATGCGCTCAACACGTCAGCCCCCGGCCCCCCGGAACCATCATCGGCTTATTCTTAAGTCGATACGTCAAGAATCATCTCCAGACGTTAGGGTAGCCTAACCTCTGTAGGTTGTCAAGAACGCCGCGGCGCGAAACGGCGCGATTCGCGCGCGCGCCCTCTCTCAAGCGAATCCGACGCCGGTCGAGTTCCCAGGCCGGTTCAAGCAGGGACGCCTTCCGTGCCTAGTTAAGTCCTACCGGGAGCGACAATGACGACACATGACATCGCGAAGGTCGAGCGCACGGAGATGTACCTGAAGAGCGTCCTGGTGATCGGGCTCAACGGACATCGGGTCACCACCTCGCGTGTTGCAGACGCGATGGGGGTCTCCGCGCCATCGGCCTCCGAGATGCTCAAGCGGCTCGAGCACCTCGGCTACCTCGATTCGGGCCCCGAAGGCCTTCAGCTCACCGATGCCGGCGTGCGGACGGCGACACAGGTCGTCCGCCGGCTCCGCCTCGCCGAACGGCTTCTCACCGACATTTTGAAGATGGACCTGGAACGCGTCTACGACGAGGCGTGCAAGATGGAGCACGTCATCAGCCCGGAGGTCGAATCGCGGCTGGATGATGTGCTGAAGCGTCCGGAGACCTGTCCTCACGGACACGCCATCCCGAGGCCGGACGGGGTCCTTCCCCCTGAGGACACGCAGACGCTGGCGGCGCTCCGTGCGAGGATCCCCGCGCGGGTGACCGCGCTTCCAGAGGAGCGGACCGATTTGCTGAAAGCGGTGCTCGCCGCCGGGCTCTACCTGGGCGCGGAGGTGACGGTCGAGGCGACGGCGACCCCGCGGGGCCCGGTCATCGTCCGGCTTCACGACCGCCACCGGACGATTCCCAGAGAGGCGGCGGAACAGGTCCGGATCAGCCCTCGCTAACGCGGGGGCAGGGTGACGGCCGGCGCGCCGGCGGCCGACGGCGTCGCGGTAAAGTATGGGCGCGGCGCGAAGTGCGCGGCCGCGGCGACGAGCGAGTCGGGGAATTGCTGAACGAGCGTGTCGTACGTCCGCACGCGCTCGTTGTACCGGCGGCGCTCGACGGCGATCCGGTTCTCGGTTCCCGCAAGCTCATCCATCAACCTCGCGATGACTTCCGCGCTGCGCAGTTGCGGATAGGCCTCCACGACGCCGAGCAGGCGGCCCAGAGAGCGCTCAACATCGTTCGCCGCCCGCACGCGTCCGGGCGATCCCGGAGGGGCGGACAGGTACGCGGTTCGCGCGAGGGCGAGTTCCCGAAACACCACGCGCTCCTGCTGCAGCACGCCCTGCACCGCGGCGACGAGATTTGGAATCAGGTCCACGCGTCGCTGATACTGGGCTTCAACCTGAGCCCACTGCGCATCGACGGCGAGCCGTGACCGGACGAGCTCGTTGTAGGTAAGCGCGGACCAGCCGCCGACTACGAGGACGGCGGCCCCGAGCGCCGCGATCACGCCGGTGAGCCGCGTCATCGCCCGCCGGCCGGCGGCGCCGGATGGGGAGGGGCTTGGTGTGCGGATCGGATGAGGTCGGCGATGGCTTCGGCGCCTCGAATCAACCCTTCGCCGAACCGTCCCCCGCGAAACTGCGGCGCCATGACCTCGGCGATGACCCGCCTAGCGGCGTCCTGCGGCACCACCGCCTCCAACCCGTGACCCACCTCAATCCGGACCTGACGTCGATCCACCACGACGAGGATGAGGACCCCGTTGTTGCGCTCCCGCTTGCCGATCCCTACGTGATTGAAATACGTCGTGGCGAATTTCTCCGGATCGTCCACATGCGGCACCAGTAAGGCCGCGATCTCCGCCCCCGTCTCGCGCTCCAGCGTCTCGATGAGGTGGCGCAGACGCGCCTTCTCGTCGCGGCTCAAGAGCTGATGCACGCGTGTCGCCATCTACCAACCTCCAGAGGCGCCGCCGCCACCCGACCCGCCGCCGCCAAATCCGCCGAAGCCGCCGCCGCCGGAAAATCCCCCCGTCCCCCACCCACCGCCGCCGATCCACATCGGGCCGGGGATGTAGGTACTCCTCCCGCCGCCCAACGCCTTCTCACGGTATCCGCACTGCGAGCAGACCCACACCTGGATCGAGCGGCCGGCGCCAGTGGTCTCCTGGGTCAGTTGAAGTCGCGCGCCGCACCGAGGACACCGCCGGGTCCGGCCGCGCGACAGGACCAGCGTCAGACCCACGAAGGCCAGGAACAATAGGATGGGAAGCGCTCCGAAGCCCCCGGGGGACCGCGGGGTGATGGCGCGGGCAGGCCCGGACGGCGCGGCGCCCGGCGACGGCGCTCCACCGATCAACCGCATGATCTGCCCGACGGCCAGGTCGAGCCCCTCCCCGTAGCGGCCCGCGCGAAACGCCGGCGCGATCACGTCCCGAATGATCGCCCCGGCGTCGCTGTCGGTGATCTTGCCCTCTAATCCGTATCCGACCTCGATGCGGACCTGATGTTCTTTGACGCCGACCAGCAGCAGGACGCCGTTGTCTTTCCCCCGCTTCCCCACCTTCCAGGCTTCCTCCAACCGCACCGTAAACTCATTGATGGGGACGCCGCCCAAATCGGCAAAGATCGCCACGGCGATTTGGTTCCCGGTGGTCCGGTCGTACTCGGAGAGGCGCTGCTCGAGTGCGGCGCGCGCGGCCGGATCGAGAAGATGGGCGAAGTCGTTGACGTACCCGGTGGGCTTGGGGAAGATCGGAGCGCCCGACGCCGCCTGCGGACCAAGCGTTGCGCCCGCGATCCCGGCGACGACCAGCAGGACCGCGAGGACGATCCGTCCCCGCATGTTAGGGCTTCGCCGGGACCGTCAGGTTCACGCGCGGGGCCTGCTGGGCTCCTGGCTGCGCTTCGAAGTAGGGCCGGGGCCGAAACCCAAACGTCGGGGCAAGGAGGTTCGTCGGAAATGTCTGCACCATGGTGTCGTACGTTTGGACGGCCTGATTGTACCCCCGACGGGCGTAGGCAACCTGATTTTCGGTCGACGATAGCTCTCGCATCAATCCCTGGACGGTCTCGTTGCTGCGCAGCACCGGATAGTTCTCCACGACCACCAGGAGGCGCGCGATGGCACTCTCATATTGGTTCGCCGCGTTGATGCGCTCGGGCGCGCCGGGGCTCGTCCCCGCATAGTGGGCGCGCGCGTTGGCAAGCGCCTCGAACACCGCCCGCTCCTGGGTCAGGACCGCTTTCGTGGACTCTACCAGGTTGGGAATCAGGTCGAATCGCCGTTGGAGCTGCGTCTCCACCTCGGCCTGGGCGGCGTTCACCTGCTGGTTGACTTGCACGAGGCGGTTGTAGGTGCCGGCGAACGTCCCGTAGACCAACGCCGCCGCCACGACAACAATGACAATCGCGATCGTCGCGCCGCGCATCGATTCGAGGTGTCCGCGTTAGGAGGACGCGGCGCTCACAGGGTCCCCACGCCGGCGGGGTGCCCCTGCTCGTGGCTCTCCTGCGCCAGTTTCTGCTTGAGCAGCGTCAAGGCCCGGTCGAACTGCGTGTCGTGCCCCAGGTTGAGCGCGGGCGTCTCGAGCGGTTGCTGTTCGTCGGGGATCACGCCCCGCCCTTCGAGGCGCACCCCCTTGCCGCTCACCAGACGCGCCACGGTCACGGCGAGTCCGGCGTCCTCAGGCAGGTCGACCGTGATCCCGATCTCGACCGCGCCGGCCGTCTTGACCCCCGCGATCACCGCGCGGTTCGCCTCCTGCAGCGCCGCTGCCAATAACTCGGATGCCGACGCGCTTCCTTCATCGACCAGGGTCACGATCGGGATGGTCGCGGGGAGGATCGGCGGCTGCAGCGTTTCCAGCACCACCGTCTTGCCGTTGCGGCTGGTCATCTGGAGAATCGGCGAACTCTGCGGGAGGAGTGCTGCGGAGATGTCCCGGAGCTCATCCACGAGCCCACCCGGGTTCCCCCGCAGGTCGAGGACGAGCGCCCGCAGTCCGGTGCGGCGTAGCGAGAACAGGGCGTCGCGCAGGGCGTTCCCGACGCCGGGAACGAACTCGTAGATCCTGACGTATCCGATCCCCCCATCCAGCATCTGGCTGGTCAGCCCTGGGATCTTGATCGGCCGGCGGACGACCGAAAACTCAAGAGGGCCGGCCGCGTTTGGCCGCTCGATCTTCACGACGACCGTCGTCCCGGACTGCCCCCGGATCGACCCGCTGACTTCCTCAGATGATTTGCCGGACGTGACGCCGCCGTTGACCTCCATGATGCGGTCGAGGGCATGCAACCCCGCGGCGGCGGCGGGAGAGTTGGGAAACACCTCACGGATGTAGTACTGTCCATCGCGCTGCAGGAGCACGATCCCGATGCCGGTGAACGCCGCCTCGCCATTTTCTTTCCGCTTTTCCTCCTGGTAGGCCGAGGGCGGGATGAATCCCGTATGCGAGTCGTGGAGGCTTTCCAGCATCCCCGCGGTGGCGGAATACGCCAGGTCGGTGGGAGAATACCGTTCCCGAACCTTGCTCAAGATCTCGTCAAACCGCTGGGAGAACAGCACGCCGGCGCGCCGGTCGTCCACCCCGGGAGGAATCGGCCCATCGAACGGCGTGACGCCGGTGCGCTGGGACAGCGTGGCCAGCGCCGCATTCAGCATCGCCACCGCGGAGAGATGATCGACATAATTCTCCTGCAGCGTCTCGAGCGTGGTGACGACAAATGAGGCGTCGGCGGCCTCCGCCTTCGGCAGGGAGGGCGCGGCCAGCGCCACGACCAGCAGGACGGCGAGGACGGCAGATGCGAAACGATTCCGATTCATCGCTGTGTCTTGTCCTTCCGGGTCTGGGAGACCCTGTTATGCGAGACCCTCAATGTGTGTATTCAATACTCATAACATCCAACGCAGGGGACCATGGGTCTCTTCCATCTTTTCTAATGCCCCGTTCTTGACCGCCTCAGCCCCTCCCCGAGTTTCTTCGTCGGCCGTCCCGTCCGCGCCTCCCTCAGATCGCCCCGCTGAGGATCGGGACGGTTGTCGGACCGTCAGACGATCCCTGCGGTCCGTGCTCGACCGAGATCGCCACCGCCTGGTAGCGGCGGAAGTCGGCGTTGACCGGGATCACAATCGGTTGACCTGGAATCGGGCGGAACACCCCCGCGCTCTGCGGCTCTTGGCCCGCCACCAGCCACAACTGGTAGACAAAGCTGGCGCCGGGATCGCGCAGGTCGCTGACCACGAGTGCCCCTTGCCCCGTCGCTCGATCGTACACGAAGCGCACGTTCGCCTGCGTGGATCCACGAAGGGTCGCCGTGCGGGATGTGGGACTGGCGAGCACAACCAGGACGCGCTCCTGCGCCGCGAGGCGCGCGGAGAGGGCTCCCATGTGCGCGGCCAGCGTCCGGATGCGCTGAAACTGCACGAGCGTGATCCCACCGAGGATGAGGATCAACGCCGCGGCCACAGCCAGCCCAGCCCTCCAGAGGCCCGACGGGACGACGGCCGGGCGCCGGGGCCGCGTCACGGCGAGGGCGCGCTCCCGCAGTGCCGC
The DNA here is from genome assembly GCA_035703895.1 of bacterium. Lineage (NCBI taxonomy): Bacteria > bacterium. The sequence goes on from DASSXJ010000229.1 coordinate 8,079, forward strand.
CGGAGGCTCGATGGGAGCGACTCCGGCGGCGAGCTCCGCGGCCACGGCCTGGAGGCTGCTCAGCTCGTCTCGACATTCCCCGCACCCCGGCAGATGCGCCTCTACCGCGTGCGCCTCCTCGGGCTCGAGCGCATCGAGCGCGTAGGCCGGGATCAGATCGCGCAGTTCCTCGTGCGTCACTCTGTGACCTCCGCGGCCACTTTGAGGTGCCCTCTGAGCCGGCGCAGGCCATCGCGCATCCGGGTCTTCACCGTGCCGAGCGGGATCCCAAGCCGTCGGGCGATCTGCTGTTGTGTGTACCCACCGTAATACGCCAGTACGACGACCGTGCGCTGGGCCTCCGCTAGGCTCGCCAACGCCGCCCGCACCTCGGCCCCTTGCACCCGCTCGAGCGCCTGCCCGACCACGTCGGCGTCGTCGACATGAGACTCGGAGAGGGGTTCGACGGCCCGCAGGCGCTGCCGCCGCACCGCATCGACGCTCTTGTGATGGGCCATGGCGAGGATCCACGTGCGTGCGTTCCCCCGGCCCGGCATGAACGTCCCGGCCGTCCGCCAGATCGCCTCGAACACTTCTTGGGTGACCTCCTGGGCGGCCTGGGGATCCCCGAGCATCTTCCACGCCAACGAATAGACAAACCGGCTGTACCGATCGTATACGGCCGCAAATGACTCGACGTCGCCGGCGGCAACTCGCTCCAGGAGGCGGTCGTCACCCATCGATGCTCCGACGCTCATGATCCGCGCCGCTTTTTCGATTCCGCCAAGAAGCGCTCCTGTGGCCAGCATGTACCATCTCCCCAACCAGCCCTTCGCATGGGGAGACCAAACAGATGGGTCCGGGGCATCATGCGGGCCGGACCTTGAGGCCCATCCCCGCGACGGCGGCCAGCCGGGAGGCGGCACTCCCGCGGTTGACGGCCACTTCCACCACCCCGTCGCTTCCGACGAGCACAGCGGCCTGACCGGGTTGGACGTCGGCGAACGTTCTGGCGATCGCCGCCGGAAGGCCGGCCGAAGGGGTCTCGACGATCACGCCGCTTCCCCGCAGCATCCCCCCCAGAAGATCGCCGGGAATGCTGGTCACGAGGTTTCCAAACCGATCGATCCACAATATTTCCCCGATGAGCGTGGCGCCGTCGCGGCGCCCTGGGGAAAACGTCAGATCAACAAACGAGTCGGCCAGCACTCCCACGGCGGCAACAGCCGTGCCCGAAACCAGATGGGCCGCAGCGGGCGCAAACACATCCCGCCCGTGAAACGTGGCCGATACGGGTTGCCGCCACACCCCGGCATCGTTCAGCCGGTAGACGGCGGGGCTTCCCAGCCGGCGGGCGGCCGGAAGGAGCACCCCATTGTCTGGGCCCACGAATACCTGCCCCCCCGAGACGATGGCGAGGGCCGCGCGCGCGGTGCCGACGCCGGGATCGATCACCGCGCAGTGCACGGTGCCGGGGGCACAGGCGGCCACGACCGACCAGAGCAGGTACGCGCCCTCACGAATCCCGCCCGGAGGCACGTCGTGCGAGATGTCCAGCAAGAAGGCGTCGCAGCGCGCCGCGGCCGCGGCCTTCATCGCGGCGGGGTACGGAGAGCCGCGCCCGAAGTCCGACAGGAACGTGAGAAGGCGCACCCTATCCCGGGCGTGAATCGCAAAAGTCCATGATCGTCTCCGCGAGAATCCCCGCGCAGATCGCCACCGACGGCAGGTCCACGTATTCTTCCTCGGCGTGCCACCCCCCGCCCGCAGGACCGAAGATCACCGTCGGTATCCCCGCCTCGGCGAGCAGGGCCGCATCGAACCAGGGACTCATCCCGATATATTCGGGACTGTTCCCCGTGCGGCGCACGGCGGCGGCATCCAGAGCGCGGACGATGTCTGCGCCCCGATCCACCTCAAGCCCGGGGCGGCCGAGAGTGATCTCAACCGACGCCCGAAGCGCTGGGTCGATCTCGCGGACGCCGGTCAGTACGGCTTCCAGTTCCGCCCGCACATCATCGATGGTCTCGTCCGGCAGGGTTCGCCGCTCCACGACGAGCGTGCACGAGGGCGGGTACGTGCTCGGTCCTTCTCCGCCGGAGATAACCGAGGCGTGGATGGACGGCCGGCCGAGGAGCGGGTGCGATCGGCGGGCCAGGACTTCACGGTCCATCACATCGATGACGTGAAGCACGCGGCCCATGCCGACGATCGCATCGATCCCCGCACCGTAGTCGCTGCCGTGCGCCGCGCGGCCTTCGGTGCGAATCGTCGCCCAGACGAACCCCTTGTGCGCCACGCAGATCCTGAGGCCCGTCGGCTCGGTCACGATCGCCGCGTCCGCCCGGTAGGTCTGCGCGACGGCCGCGGTCCCGATGCTGGCGTCCTCCTCGTCGACGGCGAACGTGAGGAGGACATCTCCGCGAGGGCGGCCCCCGGCGGCCGTGACCGCCGCGACCGCGCCCACCATCGCGGCGAGCCCGGCTTTCATATCCGAGGCGCCGCGCCCGTAGAGACGATCGCCACGGAGCGCGGGCACAAACGGCGCCGTCATCCCCGCGGCTCCCACGGTATCGGTGTGCCCGTTCAGGAGCAGGCTGCGGCCGCGCGCCGGGTCGGAGCCTCGGAGCACGGCGACGACGTTCGGCCGGCCCGGGGCGACCTCGTGGACAGACACGGTCATCCCCAACCGCTCGCACTCGGCGGCGAGGCAGCGCCCGATCTCGGCCTCCCCCGCTCCCCCCGGGACGAGCACCGGATTGACCGACGGAATCCCGACCAACGTGCTTAGCAGACCCGTGATGGCGCCCTCGTCGACAAGGATCGGCGGCCGGCCGGTCATGGGATCACCGCTGGCACGAGGGGCAGTAGAACGTGGGGCGGCCGCCAAGGCGGCCATCCCGGATCGTGCCCCCGCACGTCCGGCACGGCTGGCCGGCTCGTCCGTACACCATCAGGCGGTACCGGCCGCGGCGTCCAAACGCATCTTCGAAGCCCGGCTCACCTCCCGCGCGAATCGCCTGGCTCAGGACCTGCCGTGTTTTTCGATAGAGCGTGCGGAGGTCTCCCTCGCTGAGCGTCCTAGTCTCCCGCATCGGCCTGAGGCGCGCGGCGAACAGGATCTCGTGCACCCACAAGTTCCCGATCCCCGCGATGCGGGCCTGATCGGTCAGCGCGTTCCGGATGGTTCCACGCGGCCGCAGGGCCCCTCGGAACACCGCGAGCGTAGTCCTCGTTCCCAGAGGGTCGATCGCCTTCGCCTCGCCGTCGGCATCGGCGCGAACGAGATGAAACTGGCTGAGTTGGAGATCCCGAAATTCGAGGCGCGTTCTATCACGAAACTCGAGCATCAGGCTCGTGCCCTCTCCCGGACGGGCGGCTTTGGAATGAAAGCGGATCACACCCCACAGCATATAATGGAACACGAGCACGCGGCCGTCGAGGGACATCCGCAGCGTCTTGCCCTGACGACGGACACCGGTGATCCGCGTCCCCCGCAGCGCCCGGGCAAACTGGGCGGGTGCATGTGAACGTACCGCGACCGGGCGCAGCACCGACACCCGCGCAATCGTCCTTCCCACGATGGCCCGGGTGAGGCTGCGGCGCGCCGTCTCGACCTCGGGCAGCTCAGGCACCGCGGACGGCCTCTTCGGCGAGCCCGAGGACCTCCGCGACGGCGCCTCCGGGCGCCACCGCCCCTTGTGCAAACTCCGGGGTGCCGCCGCCGCGTCCACCCGCCGAGCGGCAAATGTGATCGAGTACCGCGGCCATGCTGGGTCCGTCCCCCTGCGATCGCGCGAAGTACAAACGGCCTGTCGCCTCGTCCCCGGCCAGGACGACGCACGCCTCGCGGCCGGTGATCTCCCGCAACAACTGCCGGATCTCATTGGGGTCTCGATGGGACACGGCAACCCGCAGGATCTTTCGGCCCGCCGCCGCGGGAACCGCCGCCAGCCGTTCCGCGGCTTCATACATCAACAAGCGCGTTCGTGCTTCCGAAAGGGCCCGCTCGCGATCGCGCGCCTCCCGGGTCAGCCGATCCAGCGCCGGTCCCAGTTCGCGGTCGCCAACCGTGAGCCGTCCGCTCCACTCGTTGACGAGCGCGTGCTTCCAGCGGTAGTCCTCAAGCGCCCGCCAACCGGCGAGGAACTCGACGCGAATCTGGCCCTTGGTCCGGTCCCAGCGGCGCAGGACGAGCGGCCCGATCTCCGCGGTGCTGCGGACGTGCGTGCCGCCGCACGCCGACCGGTCGCAGTCGGCCACCTCGACCACGCGAATCATCCCCACCCGGCGGGGAGGACGGCGAAGCCCCAAGTGGGCGGCTTCGTCGTCGGAGACCAACCGAACGGTCACCGGCCGGTTGTCGAACACGACCCGATTGGCCTCGTCCTCCACGCGTCGCGCATCCTCGGGACTGAGCGCGGCGATCGCGAGGTCGAGCGTCGAGGATCCGCCGAGGTGCACCGAGACCGTCTCCGCCCCCAACACCTGGGAGAACACCGCCGAGAGCACGTGTTGCCCCGTGTGCTGCTGCATGTGGTCGAACCGGCGCTCCCAATCCACGGTGCCTTCGACTTCGACCCCCGGGACGATCGGCACGGTTGCGGGGGCGCCGCCTACGACGTGGACGACCGAGTCTCCGGCGTCGACCACGTCGACCACCGGCACCCCTCCGAGGGTCCCGGTGTCGTGCGGTTGTCCTCCGGAGGTGGGATAGAATGCCGTCCGGTCCACCACCACTCCCTGCGAGGTGACCGCCACGATGCGGGCGGTGAAGGTACGCAGGTAGGCGTCGGTATAATAGAGCCGCTCGGTCGGATCCGTCCGGAACGCGTCCACGACTTCTATGCTACAATAAATTCGTGGTGGACCTCATCATCCTGGTGGATCGGATCTTCCAGCTCCTCACTATTCTGGTGGTGATCAGGGTCCTGCTCTCCTGGGTCCCCTCGGTTGATTACGGGCATCCGTTGATCAGCCTGATCGTCCGGATCACCGACCCGATCCTGAAGCCGGTCCAGCGGCTCCTCCCGCCGATGGGCGGCCTCGATCTGTCGCCGATCATCGCCATCCTGCTGCTCAACCTCGTCGGCCAGCTGCTGCACCAACTCCTCGTCTCGCTGCTCTACGCCGGGTAGACACGCGTCATCGAGTCCGCGCTCGCCCCATCCCGGAGCATCGGGGCCGGAGCGACTCACATGCCGATGGCGATCTGACCGCGGATCTCACCGTCCTTGTACTTTGTCGTATGCACGTTCACGTACGTGTCGCCCGTCATGATGGCCGTGATCAACCCGGGGAGGTCGCCGCGTTTGATGTTTCCCCCCGCGACGACGCTTGCGGCGGTGATGGTCCCGGTGACCGTCCCGCCGGCGGCGGGGCACGACGACCGCCCCCCGCCGCCGCAGAAGAAGACCACGACGGGGCCGTTTGTGCCGCGGGAGCCGACGTGAATGTGCGCGGCCGTCACGGGGCTGCTGAGTCCCGAGAACGTCAACCGGTAAGAGATCGACTTGTTGCCGGCTGCGATGGTGCCCTGGAACTGCCCCGTCCCCGGTGTCTGTACTGCGGGCACTTGCTGGGACCCGCTGAGCTGCGTGCTCATCTTCATCGGCATCGCGGCCCCGTCGGCGCCCAAGAGGCTCATGGCACTCACGAGCGCGCATACCGTTGCGGCGGACACGAACGAACCGACCCTGCGCCTCATGTTTCCCCCCTTCTTCGCCCGCGCTGCGGGCGTTCGGGATGGCATGAGAACATCTTCGCCTTACCGGCCCGCTCGTTCCGATTCACGGGGTGGTGAATTGCTTCACAGCGCTCTTCGTCCCATCGTCCGTGCCATTGGCTTCCATCGAGCCGACCGTGTAGTAGTAGGTTGTCCGCGGCTGAAGGTCGTCCAAGCGAACGCGGAACATTGTGGCGGAATGGTCCGGGTCGAGCCTGATGGGAGATTTCGCAGTCTGCCTCAGGTTCTTCGGATCCGTACCATAGTATACGATGCCGTAATGCACGGGCGAGCCCCCAGGAGTGTCGGTTGTCCACCTGATCACAGTCAGGTGCTCCCTAGCCAATTCGAGGTCTGGCCCTTGGGTGATCCGGATGCTCGCGGCTTTTTGAGTCGTCGGACTTCCCTGAGCAGGTATTGGATTCGAGGAGGGCACCCCGCCGGCCGCAGCCCGGATAGGCGGATTGGGGAGAGGCGGGACGCCGCAGATACCCGATGCGCAGGGCGGAAGTGGCGGAGTTGGGATCAGGATCTCATTCCCCTGCCGCGACGGCGAACAATTGGGGTTCGTGGCCGGGTCGCAGATCATGCACACACCCGTAAACTTGTCGCGGTCGGGGTACGGTCTTGTGAATCCGTCCGTGAGTGCCTGCAGGAAGGCAACGATCTGGTTCTCCTCCTGATCCGTCAATCCGAGATTGCCGGTCGTCGTGTCAATATTGTTTTTGACCTCGGGCATCGGCCAACAGGTCACTCGCTCGATGGTTCCCGGCGGGCAGTGTCCGGAAGTGACATTGTACGCATACTTGTCGCGCGTATTGTAGAAATGGACGAGTTGCTTCAGGCTCTTGATGTAGCCGTTGTGAAAGAACCCCTTCTGAAAGTACGGTCTTGAGCCGGCCTCGGTGGTCGGACACTGTGTGGGTGTCATGGCCACGTTGCGCGCCGTAGACACCTGCATCTGGCCGTCGACACTTGGTGCAAATTGGATCCAATTCGAATTCGGGTTGGGCGCGGAGCCGAACCCGCTTCTGAGGAACGTGCCCATTCCCAAATCTCTGTAACCGAAGCCGTAGGGATTCCCCGTAAACCCAAAGGCATCCGGCGTGGTCTGATAATAGATCGCATCCCTCGGGTTGAGGGGCAGCCCTTCATTGGCCGAGCCGAAACAGGTGAACTTCGGCACCACAGATGCAACCTTGCTGTTATCGGTAAGAGACGCAGGCAGCGTGGTCCCTCGTCCGTTGAGGTGGCACGAATTGCAGTTGGCTTTGCCATTGAAAAGAGCGAGGCCGGCCATCTCGTCTGCCGTCAACTTGTACGTGCCCTTCAGATAGGCGTCGAATTTCGACGAGAAGGCGTCGACATCCGGTGAGGCTTCATATTGGTCAAGGGATTCCCCCCAGCGATCATACACAGTGTTGGCTTTGGTGCGGTCCCCCGGACTGAGGTGCAATGGCGTGGCGGTCGGAAAATTCCCTCCAGGAGTGGAGCAGATCCTCTCCGTATCTTGTGGAAACGGGATGTCCAATGAGCCGGCGCCCCACACCAGCTCAAAGAGAGGTCTGTACACAGATGTGGAAAGCCGGAACGCCACGCAAGCGGTGTCAGGTAACATGTGTTCTTGCGTATCGACGGGGGGATGCTGGGCCTGCTCGGCGTCGGGACTCCCCAGCCTCTGTCCGGTCGCGCGTGAATCCCAGAAATTTCCGCCAAAGAACAGGCCCTGGGTCTCATTGTAGTTGAGCACAGGGAAAAAGGGCGCATACGTATATCTCTGCGGTGTCCGCTTGCCGGCCCTAAACTCAAAGGACCCGGGATACGCGATCATCGTAAGATTGACCGACGGGATCGGTCCGCTAAAGGCGGTATACGGCATGTGGCAGAAGGCACAGGCCCTATCCCGGAAGGGGGAAATGTTCTCGTCGAAATTCATGAGTTTACCGAGCAATTGATTTGCCCGCATTCCCGTGCCCTGAAGTGTTGGCGGGTTACCTGCGCCCTGGGTATTGCTCAGAACCGGAGGGGGCAATGCGCGCCACTGGGCAAGCGCTTCGTCTTCGATGGAAGCCACTTCACGCCGTACCCTCGCTACCTCGGAAACTAAATTCGATGGCAAGATACCAGAGGGATACGGATTGTAAAGAGGCACCGTTTTGCTTTTCTCGACGGGGCGGGAAAATAGAAGCACGGCTGCAACTACAACTGCCGTGAAAATGAGCAGCGTGCCAACTAACGTGATTCGTTTCATCGCTGTCGTAGGGAGAACGAAACGACGTGTCCCACTACTCAGCTTGTTCTAAATACGGCATAAGGGTACTGGCGGGTTACTGGAAAGTCAAGGGAAAATCCCAGGAGCATCGTGGCCGGGGAGCGCTGCGAGATTCCCGCGCTGCCCGGCCACCGCTCCACATTATCGGTGCCCTTAGATACCGCCGCTGATAATTGACCAGTTGGCGCCGTCAAACTTCACAACCGTCCCCACGTCCACGCGATCATACAAATCGAGTGGAACCTGGTAGGGCTTGCCGTTCACCGCGATTTCGTAGGTATCTCTGAAGGACGTGAACTTCTGAGTCACCTCTCCTTGAACGGTCGGTCCTAGAGTGATGGTCCCCTGATTGTCGACCTGAGCCGAGGCACGCGGAATCGAGACGAAGGGTGCAAGCCCTCCCAGCATACCAGCCACCATCAGCGCTGCAATGATCCGTCGCATTGTCTATCCTCCTTTCTCTCCGATTAGTGTCAGGTCTACATTGCCAGATCCGGCGGACGTCAGCATCGTCCGGAAGGGCAGATTAGACAGCTGATTCAGATTCTGCCCAATTGGGCACGCCAATTGCCCGTTCGAACGATGTGGGCTCCCGCCTGATCCAGCAATCTGAGTCTCGACCAGAGTTGCTTGAGCAAAGGAGGAACCGTGTCATGGGGCACGTGGCTGCGATGCTTCGGTCTGTGCAAACGATCGCATCCCGAGCGATGAGTCGAGGTGTTACCCCGGCACGCTTGGGCGTAAGCGCATTCATCGGGATCACAACCCTGATCTTCATGCAATCCTTGGGTTGGGGGCAAAAACCCTCCGGCCCGGTTGCTCTACCGAGTCTGCCTGAGGTCCGTGGACAATACGGTGCCGTCGATGTGACGCTCCGCGCCGTCACCGCGGCGGATGGACGCGACCAATACGAATACCACGGACGGACGGTTCCGCCGGTGATCCGCGTCGCGCCCGGCGACCGGATGAACGTCACCCTGATCAACGCGATGTCGGCGCACTCGAACGAGACGGTGACCGCATCGTGCT
>DASSXJ010000230.1 GCA_035703895.1 bacterium
CGCCGCGCTTCCGACGCGCCGCGGCATGCTGGGGCGCAGAACCGGCAGCTTCCCCGGCCGCTGCGTCACCGCCATCAGCTGGAGCAGTTCATTATCGGGCCCTCGGAAGTAGACGGCCCGCCCGCCACTATACGCCCCGAATGTCAGGTCGACTGGCGTCATGATCATGGCTCCGATCTTCTTCAACCGCTCCAGGGCCGCGTCGAGGTCCTCGACGAAGAAGGCCAGATGCAGGCCGCCGATCGCCTCGGGCGGATACGTGACCGTGGCCTGTTTCGGAAGGTGATAGTACTTTACTAGCTCGATGATGGTGTTAGTATGCGGGATCTGGAAGAAGACGACGTCAAGCTCTAGGCCCGTCTGGCCGACCATCGCCGCGACGGGCTCCGCCCCCTTTCCGCGAAATTCCACCTTCTGGATTGGTTCCGTATCGAATAAGGCGCTGAAGAACCGCACGGAACGCTCAATGTCCGAGACGATGATGCCGATATGCTCGGCCCAGTACATGTGCCGTCCCTCCCTCCCCAGGGGCTGGTCGGGTCCCAAATGGGTTCCCCGGCTTCGCCCGACTCCGGATCGTGTCCCGTCAGCGCGTCTTCGGCATGGCAAACGCCACTCTCGGGTTGTCGACGACAGGCTGCCGGATCTCTGGCTCTGTGAATCCCCGCGCGCGCATCCACGGCACAATGTTCCGGAGGATGTGGTCAAACCCTGCCCCCCCATAGCGACGCGTGCGGTGCTTCGTGCACACGTCGTGGGAGAAGAGCAGTTGCGACCCATACCCGGCGTCGAAGAGTTCTCGAATCTGGTCGAGGCGTTGGACGTCGCTCGGGATGTCGATCCCCAGTTCCCGATAAGGGTATTTCGCAGTCACCTCGGTGCCAAACAAGTCGTATTCGAGGTAACATCCCGTGTCGGCGAGCACCTTCAACTCATCCAGGCTTGGCACGGTCCGCTCGATGTGAGAGATGATGAGCCGCTTGGGATCGGCTCCCGCGGGTCGGAGGAGCTCGAGGATCTGGAGCGGCGAGTTGGGGTGCCGCCCGGGGTGGACCGAGAGGCCGCACCCGAGCTCCCTCTGCGCGGCACCGGCGGCGCGAAAGACCTTGGCCTCCTCCGCCACAATGGGCCAAGAGCTGCCGATCTCGCCGATCAGCCCGGCGCGAATCCCTGTCTCGGCGACTCCCTCGGTAAATTCCCGTATGATTTCGGCCGTAATCTCGTCCTCCGTCATCCTCGCCACATGCGGCGGGTGCGTCGGAGCGACATAGTATCCCGAGCCCATCACGATGTGGAGACCGGACGCGCGCGCGATGCGCACGAGGGCGTGCGGGTTCCGGCCGAGGCCCTCCAAGGTGCAGTCGACGAGACTGTTCCCACCCGCCCGGCGGTACCACAGCGCCTCGTCGATAGCCGCCTGCTCACTGTCCAGAACCAGATTGTCGAGGTTGCTACCCCAGTTGAGCTGGATCCAGTGCAGGATCTCAAGCGACACGGGCCGGCGCGCCAGCTCCCGTTCCTCCGGTTCTGCCGGCTCCTTGAAGGTGACGTGACGCTGGTCGCACAGCAGATGTTCGTGACTCAGCGTGATCCCGAGATCGGAGGCGGGGATCGGGCCGAGGACGGTCTGGACGACGTCGAGCACGCGGGGCTCCGTCCTAGATCCCGATGCGCATCGCGCCCGTCTGCGCGCGGGGGTCGAGCTCGTCACGGAGGGCATCGCCGAGCACGTTGAACGCGATGATGAGGAGCACGAGCGCCAGCGACGGAAAAACGACGAGCCACGGCGCGACGGTCATGATGCCGCGCGCCTTCGCCAGCATGCTTCCCCAGTCGGCATCCGGCGGCTGGACGCCGAGTCCCAGGAAGCTCAACGACGCGTGCGCAAGCTCGGCGGTCGACAGACTGAGCGCGGTTTGGATAATGACCGCAGGCAGGATATTCGGCAGCACGTGCTCCAGGAGGATCTCGTGTGGCCTCCGTCCGGCCAAGTGTGCGGCTTCGATGAAGAGCCGCTGCCGCACCCCGAACGTCGACGCGCGGGCGATGCGCGCAAATCGCGGCACGTACACGATCGCCACAGCAAAGAGGGCGTTGTTCAGACCGGGCCCGAGCACCCCGACGACCACGAGCGCAAGGAGCAGTGCCGGCATCGAGAACATGATCCCGACGATCCAGCTCAGCACGATGTCCACGAGGCCGCCCGCGTAGCCTGCCACGAGACCGATCGCGGTTCCAATCACCAGCGCGGCAGCGACAGAGGCTCCGGACACATAAAAGGCGATCGGCGCCGCTGCGATGACGCGGCTGAGCTGATCCCGCCCGAGCTCGTCTGTCCCGAACCAGTGGCGTGTACTGGGGCCCTGCAGGACGTCCTCGGCGTTGATCTGGTTCGGACCGTACGGGACGGCGCGCGGACCCGCAAGCGCCACCAACCCCATGAACACCAGCAACGCGAGCGCAATGCGCCCTTCCGGATGACGCCCGAGTCTAGAGACCAGGCCGTGCCCGGGACGTGCGAAGGAAACCGCAGCCGTCGCCATCACGTCCGCTGGGTTGGATCGAGGATCGGATACAGGATGTCGACGATCAGGTTGGCCAGGACGAACATCGCCGCAATCATCAGGGTCCCGGCCACGACGAATGGATAGTCCCGCTGTCCGATCGCGACCAGAAGGCCGCGTCCGAGCCCCTCTAGGTTAAAGATCTGTTCTGTGACGATCAGGCCGCCAATCAAGCTTCCGAAAACGTATCCTTGGAGGGTGATCACCGGCACGAGGGCGTTTTTCAGCGCGTGGATGTAGACGATGTTTCGTCTCGGGGCTCCCTTGGCCAGCGCGGTCACGATGTACGCCTCGCCCAGCGCCTCCAGGAGCGCAGCGCGCGACATCTGCGCTGTCATCGCCGCGAGCGGGATAGCGATCGACAAAGTGGGCAGGATCATCGAGCGGAGATTGAGGACCACGTTCTCCGTCATAGGCACGTACGAGGCCTGGTACAGCGGCCCAAGGTAGAGCGCCCCAGCGAGCACGAGGAGCACGCCCGCCACGAAGGGGGGAACGGAAAACACCACGAAGAGCGCCGCCCGCACCGCCAAGCCGGCGGGGCGGTTCGCCCGCACCGCGGCGAAGACGCCGAGGGGAACCCCAATGAGGATGGACTCGACCAGCGAGAGGAGGGCGAGTTCGAGTGAGATTGGGAAATGCCGGGCAATCTCGTCGGTCACGTAACGGCCGGTGATCGGCGACTTCCCGAAGTCGCCGCGAACCGCGCTCCGCAGCCAGCGGCCGTACTGTGTCAACAAGGGGGCATCGAGCCCCAATTTGTGGCGGAGGTCCCGATACTGTTCGGACGTCGCGCCCTCCGAGCCGACCAGCACCGTGACCAAGTCGCCGGGGATCAGCGTCCCCAACCAGAAGGTCAGGAAGGACACCGCAAGCAGCACTCCGGCCCCGGCGGCCAAGCGCTGGGCGACGTAACGGATCATGGCGTCTCGGGCTGGTGGGGCCGGGCGACCGGATCGGGACGACCGGCTGCCCGTCCTGCCGGCGGCATCGGCCGAAGCATTTCGTCGAAGGACCCGACGAAGTGGCACGCGGCCCAGCGGCTCGGTTCGTACTCGGTCAGAGGCGGTACAATGCGGGCACAGATTTCTTGGGCGAGCGGGCAGCGCGTACGGAAGAGGCACCCGCTTGGTAGCTCGAGCGGACTCGGCACGTCTCCACGCAGGATGACCCGGGCTCTCCCCGGCTCCCGGCGTGGGTCGGGGATGGGAACGGCGGACCGGAGCGCGATCGAATACGGATGCAGGGGCTCCGCGAGCACCGCTCGGGCAGGGCCCAGCTCGACGATCTTCCCCAGGTACATCACCGCGATGCGAGTGCTCATGAACCGGACAATCGACAAATCGTGGGAAATGAAGAGATAGGTCAGGCCCAGGCGTGCCTGAAGGTCTTTCAGAAGGTTGAGCACCTGCGCCTGTTGAGACACGTCCAGCGAGCTCACCGGCTCGTCGGCGACGATCAGGCGCGGATCGCCCGCAAGCGCACGCGCAATCCCGACCCGTTGCTGCTGGCCACCCGACAGCTCATGTGGATATCGGTCCGTCATCGCTTCACTCAACCCGACCAGCGCCAGCAGCTCCCGGACGCGGTCGCGTGCGTCCCGGCCTTGGAGGGCTCCACGCGCGCGAAGCGGCTCAGTGACCACGGCGGCCACCCGCATGCGCGGATCGAGCGAGCTCCATGGGTCCTGGAAAATCATTTGCAGTTGGTGCCGGAGTGCGGCGGTCCGGTCGCCCGGGTCCCGACCGTCAACCCGCACCGTCCCAGTGGTCGGGCGATACAGACCGAGGGTGATCCTCCCGAGCGTGGACTTGCCGCAACCCGATTCCCCAACCACACCGAGCGTTTCGCCTGCCATCACATCGAGCGAGACGCCGTTGAGGCTGTGCACGACGGCGCCCCGGCGCGGCAGGCTGCCGCTCAGGCTGAAGCGCTTTGTGACATCGCGCAGCTCGACGAGCGGGCGCGGGACGGACTCCGGGGTGCGCGCCACCCGGACAGCCGGCAGCACCTCACGGGGCTGCGCGAGCCGGCGGTCCCGCTGCGAGATCCAGCACCGCGCTCTGTGCCGGGGGGTGATCTCCAAGAGCTCTGGCGGCTTCTCGCACACGGCCTCGGCAAAGGCGCATCGCTGCCGAAACCGGCAGCCACTCGGGAAATCGGTCATGTCCGGTGGCAACCCCGGCATCGTGGTCAGGTGGTCGCGGTCCTCGTGCCCGCGCGGGAGCGACCGCAGGAGTCCTTGCGTATACGGATGGAATGGGGTGGCAAAGAGCTCGTCGACGGTTGCCTCCTCCACGATCTGCCCAGCGTACATCACGGCCACGCGGCGGCAGAGGCTGGCCACGACACCGAGGTCGTGCGTGATCAGAAGGACCGCCATCCGGCGCTCTCTCGAGGCCACCCGGAGGAGTTCGAGGATTTGTGCTTGGATCGTGACGTCGAGCGCCGTCGTCGGCTCGTCGGCGATGAGCAGCCCCGGCTCGTTCAGCAGCCCCATCGCGATCAGTACGCGCTGGCGCATGCCGCCGGAGAACCGGTGGGGATAGTCGTTGATGCGCCGCGCTGCGTCGGGGATGCCCATCGCCTGCAGGGCTTCAATTGCCCTTCGACGTGCGTGCGCCCGGGGAAGGCGTTGGTGGGCAAGGAGGGCTTCCTGGAGCTGCCACCCTATCGTTAGCGCGGGATTTAGCGACGTCATGGGGTTCTGGAAGATTAACGAGATGTCTGCCCCCCGGATCCCCCGCATCTCGGCCTCGCTGAGCTCCAGGACATTGCGCCCCTGCAGGAAGATCTGCCCCGAGACGATTCGCCCGGGCGGCGGCACCAGCCGAAGGATCGATCGGGCGGTGACGCTCTTGCCGCAGCCAGACTCGCCGACCAAACCCAGCACCTCGCCGGCGGCGACCGCGAACGAGATACTATCCACGGCCGTCAGGGGACCGCGCTCAGTAGGAAACTGTGTTCGAAGTTCTTCGACTTGGAGAACGGGTTGGGACACCTCTGTCGCTCCAACGGCCGCGCCGCGCCCCGCACCAGGAGTGAAGGCCGGGACAGGCGACCTATGGCCTATGGCCCGGGTTTCCTGATGGTGAAGTACAGGCGCCGGCTTTGGGTAAAGTCCATCGTGACGCCCTCGACGAGATGGGTGCGCCACGCCACCCATTTGTTCTCAGCCACGACCCCAGTAAACGGGTAGACCAGGTTCGCTTCTGTGACCTGGATCTGCTTGTAGATTCCCGGCAGCTGTGTGTAAGACGCCTCAGCCGCACGGTCGAGCAATACCTGCAGTTCCCGAGGGGTCGGTCCCTGCCGCCCCCTGCGGGGCACGATGTAAAGGCTCGGGTCGGAGAAGTAAGGGGGGTTCGTCATCGTGAGATCGTAATTGGCTTTCACCAATTTGTCGAGCCAGACGTTCGTCTCGAGGGCTTCCAGCTTCGCGCGGATCCCCCCCTCTGCAAACTGGCTCTGGAGCACCTCCGAGATGCGGCGGACGGTTTCGCCGAGAGTGGGGTACATGAAGGTGAGATCGACGCCGTTCGGGTAGCCCGCCTGCGCCAATAGCTGCTTGGCCTTTGCGGGATCGCGCTGGTAATACGGCTGCTGGCTGAGCGGCACGGCCCACGGGTGCGCTGGCGGGAACGGGCTGGTCGGAACTCCTTCGCCCAGCAGCGCCAGCTTGGCGACGGCCGCGCGGTCGATGGACAGGGCGATGGCCCGGCGGACATCGACGTTGTCCAGAGGCGGTTTGACACTCCCCATGTTGATCTGCCAGGTTGAAGCCGTGGCGACGGACAGGAGCTTGACGCGCGCGTTGCGCCGGAGCGCGACATAGGTCTCCGGTGTTGGATAGATCAGCGCGACGGCGCCTGCGAGGAGCGCAGCGACAGCGGACTGCGCTTCCTTGATGTACCGGATGACGAGCCGGTCGACGCCGGGAACCCCGGGGCGCCAGTAGTCGACATTGCGCTCGAGGACAAGCTCCGTTCCGGGCGTGTACGCGACCATCTTGAACGGGCCGGTGCCAATCATCTTCGTTGCCGGATCCGTCGCCTGGGTTGCCTGGCGGCTCAGGATCGCGCCCGCGACCACGAACGGGTCGCCGAGGTTGTTCATGAACGACGAGTCCTGCTTCTTGAGCTGAAACTGCACCGTGCTCGCATCAAGGGCCTTCACGGAGGCAAGGTTCGGGAAGCGGTCTTTGGCGTAGGGAATGCCTTTGGCCATCAACCGCTCAAACGAGAAGACGACGTCGGCGGAGGTGAGCGGGCTGCCGTCGTGAAACTTCACGCCGCTGCGCAGCATGAACGTGTAGGTCCGTCCGTCAGGGCTCGTCCGCCAGGATGTCGCCAGTTGCGGCGCGATCTTGCCGTCCGGCTGGACCACTACCAGCGTCTCGTACGCTAACTGCCAGGCAAACCAGTTGTTGAAGTTGGAGTGCGCGATGGGATCGAATGTGTCTACGGGGGTGGGCTCGGCGACAACAACCTCTCGACCCGCGGGCGCGGCCGCGAGCAAAAGGGCCGGGGGAACGGCCAACAGGCCGGCCGACAACACCAGCATCAAGACTCCAACCGCAGGAATCGCATAGATCACCGAGCGAAGTCTGAGATGCATTCCCATGAGCGCCCCCTAACAAGACTTTACGCTCCGAGGGCCACGTGGCTCCTCGCCGACAAGCGGGCAGACCTGACTAAAGGTTTGAGGTTGCCGGGAGGAGGTCCTCTCTCGTGTCCTCTGCTAGTTTCGCTAACCGACAAGAGATTCGAGTTTAACGACTAGGTTGCGTCGCGTGGACACCCTCCACACATTCCGAAGGAGTCCCGGCCACCGCATATCGTTCGATCATCCATCGGGCACGATCCTGGAGTGTTCAGAGCCTACGGCCCTGAGTCGTAGCGGGGCGCTGTTCCCGTCATGACGTCGCCGGTCGCGACGGCGTTCTTTGGGCTCGCATCCGCGACGTCGTGGGGAGCCGGCGACTTCAGCGGCGGCCTTGCCACCCGGCGGGCGCCGGTGTTTACGGTCGCCGGCGTCGCGAAAGGCGCCTCGTTCGTCGCGATGGTCATCTGCGCGCTTGGCTGGGCCGAGCCGTTTCCCTCGAGAGCGGCGCTCGCGTGGGGCGGCGCGGCGGGCTTGGGCGGCGCCCTTGGACTACTGTGCCTCTACCAAGGTCTGGCGCTCGGGACCATGAGCATCGTGGCGCCGCTGTCGGCCGTCGTCGCCGCCTGCATCCCGGTGGGCTTCGCGGCACTCTATCAAGGTTTGCCGAGTGGCTGGCAGGCTGCCGGCTTCGGCCTCGCGTTTCTCGGCGTCTGGTTCGTCTCGGCGCCGGGCGAGCCAGCGCCTCCCGGCCAGAGCGCTGAGCCCATCGACGAACGGCGCAAGACGACCGGCCTCATCTTGGCCGCCCTGGCCGGCCTAGGTTTTGGCGCGTTCTATATCTGCATCAGCCGGGCGAGAGCGGCGGGAGTGTTCTGGCCGCTGGCCGCGACGCAGTTCATTACGCTCCTCGTAGTCCTCGCGGCCGCCTGTGGCGCCGCGCTGTTCCGGCACAGGACTACCGGCCTTCCGATGGCCCGCGCCGTCTTGCTCCGTCTCGTCTTGCTCATGCTCCTCGCCGGCCTGCTCGATGCGGGCGGCAACGCATTCTTCGTGCTCGCCGAGCACGCCGGTCGTCTCGACGTTGCGGCGGTGCTCGCCTCGCTGTATCCCGCGTCCACCGTGATGCTGGCGCGGGCTCGGCTCAAGGAGCGTGTCTCGCGGAGACAGGCACTCGGCGTGGCCGCCGCGCTGGTATCGATCCCGCTGATCGCCGGATGATCCACACGCCGGAGGGCCAGCCGCACGAGGTCCGCACAGGCGCCGGCGAGAAGGTGACGTCCTGAGAAACTCCAGACCCGGGGTGACCGACCATGGCGCTGCCGTTTGAGATCGCGGAATACGAGGCACGGATCGAGCACGCCCGCGCGGCGATGCGCGACGCCCGCCTCGATCTGCTGCTGCTGTTTCATCAGGAAAGCCTCTACTATTTGTTTGGCTACGATCAGATCGGCTACTGGGTGTACCAAACGGTCGTGCTGCCCGCCGACGGGTCTGCGCCGACCGCGATCTGCCGCGGGGCCGACGAATTGATGATCCGCGAGTCGCCGTTCATCAAGGAGATCCGGCCCTGGATGGACGACAGCCACGTGAATCCCGGAGCGTTCACGGTCGAGATCCTGCGAGAGCGGCACGGGCTGTCGGGCCGCCGGCGGATCGGCATCGAGAAAAAGAGCCACGCGTTGCTTCCTTATTATTACGACCTGCTACGGGAGCAGATCCCGGACGGCGTCGACCTCGTGGACGCCTCCGACCTCGTGACCGAATTCCGGCTCATTAAGTCGCCGGCGGAGCTCGCGTACATGCGCCGCGCCGCTCAGATTATGGACCGGGCCTTTACAGCGGCCTTCCAGGCCGCCCGCCCCGGCAGGCGCGAGTGCGACGTCAACGCGGCCGTGCTGCACACGCTCTCATCGCTTGGCGCGGACTATCCGGCCGTGGCGCCGCCGATCGCGTCGGGTCCCAGAACCTTGACGCAAACTCACGGCGCGGCGACCGAGCGCATCATGGAGCAGGGCGATCCCTTCACAGTCGAGATCGGCGCGCCGTACAAACGCTATCACGCGGTCGCGGTCCACTCCGGGCATCTCGGCGAGCCGGGGCCGGAGATCCGGAGCCTCTACAACGGTCTGCGCGAAGGAATCGAAGAAGGCTTGGAGATGATCCGGCCTGGCCTCCCGGTGGCACGAATCGCCACGGCCGTGGTGGACCGGCTGGAGGCGCATGGGTTATCGCGCAAAGGACGGCATGTCGGGTACGGCATCGGGATCGGCTACCCCCCCACGTGGCTCGACAACCTGCGAATCAAAGAGACGGATTCCCACGTGCTGCGGGAAGGGATGACCTTCTTTCTGTTCGCCGGCGCGCTGACGAAGGGCGGCGACCGGTGTCTCTATCTCGGCGAGCCGGTGGCCGTCGGCCGGGACGGTTGCGAACGGCTCAGCGGCCTGCCCAGAGAGTTGCGGGTGATCTGATGTCCACCAGCCCGACCGCTGTGCTTGCGCACTACACGGCCGCGGCATCACTCGACGGCGTGCCCGCGCCGGTCATCCAGAAAGTGAAAGAGCTGATCCTGGACCATCTGGGATGCGCGCTCGGGGGCAGCCGTACGCCGCTGGCGCGCGCCGCGGCGGACGTAGCCGGCAACGGCGGCGGCGCGACGGTCGCCGGTACCCGGACCAAGACGGCCCCGGGCCCGGCCGCGTTCGCGAACGCCATGGCCGCGAACGCGCTTGACTACGACGACACCGGACCGACCGGCCATCCCGGCGCGACGATTATCCCAGCGGCGCTCGCGCTGGCCGAGACGCGGCGCCTGGGCGGCGACGCGTTCCTGCTCGCGGCGCTTGTCGGATATGAGGTGTGGGCGCACATCGCCGGCGCGATCCAACCCGGCTGGGAGCGCCGGGTCCTGGTCTACGGCAACGGGGTGACGCAGACGTTCGGGGCGGCCGCCGCGTCCGCCCGGCTGCTCGGCCTCGACGTAGAACGCACGCTGTGTGCCTTTGGGCTGGCGGGCGCTTTCGCCCCGCTGCCGCATGACGGGAAGATCGGGTGGGACGAAACCCGGGTGTCATGGGTCAAGGACAATGTGGCGTGGCCGGCCGAAGGCGGCTTACGCGCCGCGCTGCTGGCCGAGCACGGGTTTGCGGCGACGCGCGAAATTCTCGACGGCGAGCGCGGTCTCTGGATCATGGCCGGGTCGGACCGCTGCGACTTCGACCGGATGACGCGCGGGGTGGGCACGGAGTTCGACGTACTCCGCGTCTCGTTGAAGCCGTACCCCTGCTGCCGGTGGCTGCACTCGACCGTGGACGCGGTGCGGCAGGCGATGGCCGAGCACCGCGTGGATCCACGCGAAGTCCGCCGGGTCACAGTGCGGTCGATGGCGCCGCTCGTCGACTGGTTTCAAATTCGCCGGCCGGCGACCATGGTCGACGCCGAGTTCAGCGTCCCGCACGCCGTCGCCATGACGCTCCTCGGGCGACCGCGGCCCGACTGGTGGCTCGAGGCGAACCGCTCGGATCCCGACGTGCTGGCGCTCATGGACCGCGTCACAGTCGAACTGGATGAGGCGGCGCAGGCGGAGTACGCGCAGAACCGCAACTCCGCCCGGATTCCGGCCACCGTGGTCGTCGAGACGGCGCGCGGCACCTTCGAGCGCTCCCGCAAAATGTGCCACGGGGGGCCCGACGATCCGATGACATGGCGGGAGATCGAAGAGAAGTTTCGCGAGCTGGCCGAGCCGGTCATCGGCGGCCGGCGCGCGGACGCAGTTCTACAGATGGTGACGGAACTCGAGGCGGTAGGCTCGCTCGACGAGCTCACCGGAGCGCTCGCCGGAGGGTAGCCGGGTCTCCGCTCCCGGCTTCGCCGGCGCCCGCGACCTCCTCAAGGAGATGCCCGGCGAACTGGAGAAACAGTGGCCACCTCGACGGCCGCCGCCCAGTGCACGGCCGTTCTGGTCTCGCGATCGCTCCGATCACGGAAAGGGGGAAGGGTGTTGGCCAAGCAGTTCATCCGCTCGTTCGAAGGCGCCAAACTGCCATACCGTCACCACGCAAACGGCATGTACTCCATGGCGATCCGCACGAGGGGAGACTACATCTTCTTCCGCGGGCAGACGGGCTACGACCTCGAGGGCCACTTCGTGGGCGAGGGCGACGCCGGCGCGCAGGCCGAGCAGGCCTGCAAGAACATCAGGCAGCTCGCGGAGGAAGCGGGCGGCAGCATCAAAGACGTCTGCAAACTCACCGTGTACGTGACCGACGTATCGTACCGCAAGGCGGTCTACGCGATGATCGACAAGTATTTCGAGGGCGTCAAGCACTGCAGCACCGGAGTGGTGTGCAGCGGGCTCGCGCTGCCGCACCTGTTTGTCGAGATCGACGCGTTCGCCGTCATCGATCGCTAGCCGGGGGGGTACGGGAGATGGATCGGAAATCAGGCACGCTCAGCCGGAGACAGCTGTTACAGTACGGTGCCGCGGCGGCCGCGGCGGCGGCGTTCCAGCCAGTCACGCTCGCAGGATCCGGGGCGGCCGCGGCCGCTCCGCGGCGCGGCGGCACGTTGAAGATCGCCTGGGCGAGCTCGCCGCTCTCCATCGACCCGGCGTACGCGGTGTCCGGCGACGAGTACATGATCACCGCGGCGATTTACGACAACCTCACCCGCGTCGACGAGAAGTTCACTGTCCACCCGCAGCTGGCGACCGGCTGGAGCGCGAACGACCGCGGCGACGTGTGGACCTTCAATCTTCGCCGGGGCGTCAAATTCCACCACGGACGCGAGCTCACGGCGCGAGACGTCGTCTTCACCTTTGAGCGCATTCTCGATCCCAAGAACGGCTCGCCGGCCCGTACCTCGCTGGGCCCCATCGACAAAATCGAGGCCGCCGACGACTATACGGTCCGCTTCCGACTCTCGATCCCCTACGCGGACCTGCCGGTCTCGCTCGGCACGACGTACGCACGCATCGTGCCGGCCGATCGAGCCTCGCTGATCAAGAGCGGGCCGTCCGGCACCGGCCCGTTCCGTCTCGCCGAGTTCCGGCCGGGGGCCTACACCCGGATGGTACGGTTCCAGAACTACTGGGATCAGAACCGCCCGTACCTGGACGAGCTGTGGGAGGTCAACATGCCGGCCATGGCCAGCCAGGTGGCGGCGTTGACGGGCGGCTCGGTCCACGCGATGTTCGAGGTGCCGGCGTCATATGTGCCGTCTCTTCAAACGCCGGACGTGTCGGTGGTCTCGGTGAAGAGCCCGGGATTCCAGCCGCTGACCATGAACCCCGCGGAGAAACCGTTTAACGACGCGCGCGTGAGGCAGGCGTTGAAGTATCTCGTCGACCGCGAGGCCCTGATCAAAGCCATCTGGCAGGGGCATGCGACGGTGGGCGAAGACCATTCGGTTCCCAGCTTCAGTCCGTATTACGCGGCGACGACGCCTACCCACACCTACGACGTCGCCAAGGCGAAGGCGCTGCTGGCCGAGGCCGGGTACGGCTCCGG
Source organism: bacterium (assembly GCA_035703895.1). NCBI lineage: Bacteria > bacterium. The sequence goes on from DASSXJ010000230.1 coordinate 12,677, forward strand.
GCTCAGCGTGGAACTGTGGACGTCGAACGAGCGGGTCGGGCTGCAGGAACTGGCCGTAGCCTACCAGCAGATGGCCGCGCCCGCCGGAGTGAAGATCGAAGTCAAGAACGTGCCGTGGTCCGTCCACGTCGCCACCGTCTATAAGAAGAAGCCGTTTTACGCCAACAACTGGTTCGGACGCGCGAGCATTGACGAGACGCTGTTCCCCTACTTCCGCACCGGCGGCGGCTTCAACGACGCGTACAGCAACAAAGATGTCGATACGCTGCTGGATACGGGCCGGGCGACGACCGATCTCGGGAAGCGGAAAGGCTTTTATGCGCGCGCGGAGCAGGTGATCCACGTCGACGGCCCTTGGGTCGTCCCCTACTTTACGATGTACGTGGCCGCCATGCGCAGCAACGTGAAAGGCATCGCGGTGCATCCGCTCCGGTGGTGGGACTTCCGGGAGGCGTACTTCGAAGGCTGATCCCCGCCGCCAGCCGTGCGCAGCCTGGGATTTATCGCCCGACGCTTGAGCGCGCTGGCCGTGGTGCTGGCGGTCGTCTCTGTGCTGGTGTTTGCCATCGTGCAGATCCTGCCCGGCGACGTCGCAACCGAAATCCTCGGCACGTCGGCCACGCCGGAAGATCTCGCGGCCCTGCGGGTGAAGTTGGGGTTAACGCGACCGGCGCCGGTCCGGTACGCGGAGTGGATCGGCGGCGTGGTGCGCGGCGATTGGGGACTGTCGTTGCTCTACCAGCTGCCGGTGCGGCCGCTCGTCCTCGAGGGACTCGGACGCTCCGCGGTGCTGGCCGGTCTCGCGCTGGTCATCGCGGTGCCGCTGTCGATCGGACTGGGTGTCGTCGCGTCCCTGCGGTGCGACCGGTTCCTCGACCACGCGATCAGCACGCTCACGCTGATCGCGCTGTCTCTGCCGGAGTTCGTCTGGGGCACATTGCTGATTCTACTGCTGGCCTATCGGTTTCGGATCTTCCCGCCGTCGAGCCTCGTCGACCCGACCGCCTCCCTCGGCTCGCTGGCCTCGAGCCTCGTGCTGCCCGTGCTGACGCTGATCCTCGCGCTGCTTGCACAGATGACCCGCATGACGCGCGCCAGTATGATCGATGCGCTCCGCCAGCCGTTCACGGAGGCTGCGCGCCTCCGGGGGTTGCGGCCGCGCCGTGTCGTCGCGCACGCGCTGCGGAACGCGCTCCTCCCGACGGTGGGCATCGTCGCCCTCAACGTCGGCTTCCTGCTCGGCGGCATCGTGATCGTCGAGACGGTGTTCGCGTATCCGGGGCTCGGCCGGCTGCTGGTGGACAGCGTCAACCACCGCGACGTGCCCATGTTACAGATGGCCACACTCGTCGTCGCCAGCGCCTACGGGCTCGCCAATCTCGGGGCGGACGTCGTGTACGCGTACCTGGATCCGCGCATCCGGTACTGAACCGTGGCCGAGCTCCTGCCTCCGGTCGCGGGCCCCCTGCCGGGCAGTCCGGCGGCCACGGCGCGCCGGTGGATCGCGCTGCGCCGCGCCGCTGGTGCCGTGCGCGGGTCGAAGGCCGCCACGGTCGGGGCCGCGATCCTCGCCGTGCACCTCGTGCTGGCGGTCCTGGGGCCCGCGCTCGCGCCGTATCCGTACACCGCGTTTCACATGACGCACCTGCTCGAGGCGCCGTCCCGGCAGTTCTTGGCGGGCACGGACCAGTTCGGCCGCGACCAGTTGAGCCGCGTCATGTGGGGGGCGCGCGGCACGCTGACGCTCGCCGCCGTCAGCACCATGCTTGGCGAAACGCTCGGCGTGACGGTCGGCCTCGCCGGCGGCTACTATCGCGGGGTGGTGGACGAGGTACTGATGCGCACGATGGATGCGCTGATGGCCTTTCCGTCGATTCTGCTCGCCATGCTGATCCTGACCAGCCTCGGCCACAGCCCGGCGTACGTGGTAATCGGCATCTCCGTCGTCTTCATGCCGCGCGCGGCGCGAGTGCTGCGCGGCGTGGTGTTGAGCCTCGCCTCGTCCGAGTTCGTCGACGCGGCGCGCCTGCGGGGGGAGCGCGGTTGGTACATCCTCTTTCGCGAGTTGCTGCCCAACGCGTGGACGCCTATCATCGTCGACAGCACCATTCGCTTCAGTTACGCGATCCTGCTCGCCACATCGCTCGGCTTCCTCGGCCTGGGCGCCGCACCGCCGAGTCCCGACTGGGGCCTCATGATCAACGAGGCGCTACCGTTTCTCAACCAGGCGCCGTGGCTCGCGCTCCTGCCGTCGCTTGCGATTTCGAGCGCGGTCGTGGGCGCGAATCTGCTGGGCGACGGCATCCAGGCAAGCCTGCGGCCGGAGTAGCGCGGATGACCATCGCGGCGCCGCTCCTTGATGTGCGGGACCTCGAGGTCGTTTACCGCACCGCCCGCGGTCCGGTCAACGCCGTCCGCGGCGTGTCGTTCGCCGTCGCGCCGGGAGAGATTTTTGGCCTCGTCGGCGAGTCGGGCTCGGGGAAGAGCACGGTGGGACTCGCCGTCATGGGCGCGTTGCGCCCGACGGCCGCCGTGCAGGGCGACGTGCGCTACCGTGGCGAGCCGCTCCTCGCGCGCCCCCCGGCGGCGCTGCGCGCGTTGTGGGGCCGGCGCATCGCGATCGTCTTTCAGAATCCCGGCAGCGCGCTCAACCCTGTCCTCCGCGCCGGCGCCCACGTGATGGAGGTGCTGCGGGAGCACGAAGGACTCGGCCGGGCGGCCGCGTTCGCAAGGACCGTCGACCTGTTCAGGGCGGTGCAGCTCCTCGACCCAGCCGGCGTGGCGGAGAAGTACCCGCATCAACTGAGCGGCGGCCAGCAGCAGCGGGTATCGATCGCGCTCGCGCTGGCGTGCGACCCGGATCTTCTCGTGATGGACGAGCCGACCACCGGGTTGGATGTCACGACCGAGGCGCGGATCCTCGACCTCGTGCGCTCGCTGCGCGCGCGCACCCGCGCCGCCATCCTCTACATCTCACACAACCTCGCGGTGATTGCCGGGCTGTGCGACCGCGTCGGGGTCATGTATGCCGGCGAACTGGTCGAGTCCGGGACGGTGCGCGAGGTCTTCGTGCGGCCGAGACATCCCTACACGCTCGCGCTGCTGCGCTGTCTCCCCCGCGCGGACGCCCCACCGTCAGGCCGCCTGCTGCCGGCGATCGAAGGCGGCCTGCCCGATCCCGCGGCAACGGTCGCGCACTGCCAGTTCTCGCCGCGGTGCGCGATGGCTGAAGATCGCTGCCGGCGCGAGCGTCCGCCGCTCGTCGAGAGCGGCGCGGGCCGGACGAGCCGGTGCTTCTTCTGGCAGCAGGTCCCGGCAGCCGGTGCTGACGCCGGCGCGGTAATGCCGCCCGATGCTGCGGCCACCAGCACCGCCCGCGGCGCTGCCGGCGGGCCCCCCGTACTCGAGGGGCGGCGGCTCACGCACGACTACGGCGCCCATGCGGGCCCGCTCGCGAGCTTGATCGCCCGCAGGCCGCACCGCGCGCTCGATGACGTGTCAATCGAAGTCGGTGGGGGAGAGGCCGTGGCGGTGATCGGTGAGAGCGGCTCGGGGAAGACCACGCTCGGCCGCTGCCTCGTTGGCCTGCTACAGCCCACCGCCGGCGAGATACGTCTCCACGGTGAGCGGCTGCCGCGGCGCACCCAGGACTGGACGCGGGCCACGCGCCGCCACATTCAAATGGTGTTCCAGAATCCCGATCTGACGCTGAATCCGCGCCGCACGGTGTTCGAAACGGTGGCGCGCCCGC
>DASSXJ010000231.1 GCA_035703895.1 bacterium
GCGGCGTAGAAAACCCCGGGTTCGGCAGCGTGAGCGGCCAGCGTAATGACTCGCCGGCCCCGCGGGTCAGGCAAGCCATCGCGGGCCTCTTGCCACCGACTCCCTCTGCCCCTTCGGTACACCGTCGATCGGGCACCATCCGACTGATGCGCCTCGAACGGACCGCGCGCCGCCGACACCACGACCGTGTCGGGATCCCCAGGATCGACCGCAAGGCCCCAGAGGTAGAAGTGACTCAGCCCTTCGTCGTCGCTCGTCCAGGTCGCTCCACCGGTCCGGCTCTCCGCGTACCCTCCCCCCGCGGCCTCATAGACCCGGCCGGGGGCGAGAGGATGCGTGGCCAAGGTGTGGGCGTCGGCCTGCGAACCGGGTTTTCGATCTTCCCACGTCACCCCGCCATCCAGGGTCCGCATGACGCCGCCGAGCTCGATCGCGACGAAGAGACGTCCCTGGACTACGGGGTCGGGGGCGATCCAGCGAACGTGGTGGGTCCACGGACGCGGCGGGAAGCTCCATGTCGAGGCCGATGGGAGACCGCGCAGCGCCGGCCGTTCTTTCCACGTACGACCTTCATCCTCTGAGCAAAATAACGCGCTCGGCTCGGTCCCCGCCCAGACCAGCCCGCCCGAGGCGGCGCGCTCCAAGGGGCTCACGGCGACCGCCATCACCTCGCCGTGCGGAATCCCCTCCCCCACCGGCTCCCAGGAGACCCCCGCGTCGCGGCTGCGCCACAGCCCCTGGCCAAACGTCCCGCAGTACGCCACCTCCGGGGCCAGGGGATCGAGTGCGACGCACTGGGTCGGCAATCGCTCCATTTTCAGATGAGCCTGCCACCGCCCATTCTGACGCCGAACTACGGCAATCGCGTCGCCGGTGGCCACGTAGAGTTGGATCATCGCGACATCCCTCCCAAGATAGTCCGGCCGCCTCCCGGCGCGCGGTCCGCGCGGGCGCAAACGGAGGCCCCCCCTCTCTATTATGGGCTCTTTCACTCGTTCCGCACCACCTCCACTTCGCGATCTGGCGCAGGGAATGTTTCTGCTGCAAGGCCGGTTCATAACGGACGAATCGGTGATGGGGTTCTCGCGGCGCCCTCGATGGGCAGAGAGCGGAAGACGATGGACTGTGAACGGGCGCTACAAGAATTGTCGCAATACCTTGACAGAGAGCTGGATGCGGGTGCGTCTGCGGAGATCGCACAGCATCTGGCGGAATGCCGCGAGTGCTTCTCGCTCTCCGAGTTTGAACGACGGCTGAGGAGTCTCGTTCGCCGGGCGTGTGAATCGGCAACGATTCCGCCGGCGATCCGGCAGCGCCTCACCGACCTCGTGGAATCGTTCTAGCGCTCGCACCTATTGAGGCTGAATCACCGCCACGATATCGCCGATATTCACATGGCTTCCGGGGTGCACGGTGACCCGGGTCACCCGGCCGTCGACAGGAGCCACCGCGGCAAGGGCGGGCTCGGTTCGGGTTGGCGGCTTGACGAAGACGAGCGGATCTCCCTGCTTCACCGTTTGTCCGGGTTGTACGAGTTGCGTTGCGACGACGTCCCCCGCGATCGCGGCGCGGACCGCTACCGGAGCTCGCTGGGCTGTCGCCGAAGCCGCGAGGCCGAGCCCGACCGCCGCCAATACCCCGATCACCCCGTAGGAGATGGGCCTGCGCTGCACGTGCCGGTCACCCCCACGTCCTCTCCACAAGGCGTTGGACCCGACGATCGCAAACCCCTTCCTTGACCATTCCCGTCCCTCGGGCGCTGCATTTCGGCAGGAGCATCTCCTCGTAGACGCAAACTAACCCCCGTGTCAAACGCCCGGCAATCACCAACGGGTCTCCCGCACATGCTGCGGGAGATCCGTGAAGCTCCCCTGGCTGCCGCGAGGTTGCAGGAACGGGAAGGATCCCAGATTCGGGCGCTCGGCGACCGCCTCCGGCGATGGAACCCTGCTGTCGTCATCATCGCCGCGCGAGGCAGCTCCGACAATGCAGCCGTCTACGGCAAATATGTCTTGGAAGCTCGACTCGGGGTCCCGATCACGCTTGCGGCTCCGTCGGTGATCACGCTGTTGAACGGCCGCCTGCGCGTCCGCAAGGCTGTCGCGATCGGGATCTCGCAGTCGGGGAAATCGACGGACATCATCGCCTTCCTCAGGGCTGCGCGAGCGCGCGGCGCCCTCACGATCGCCATCACCAACGCGGCGCGGTCCCCCCTTGCACAGGCCGCACACGAAACGGTGATCACGCATGCCGGGGACGAGCGGAGCGTTGCGGCGACGAAAACGTACCTCAATCAAGCGGTCGCACTGGCCCTGCTCGGAGCGGCGTGGACCCGCGACCGGGGGCTCGGTCACGAGATCGAGGCGATCCCGGAGATGCAGCGCGGGGTGTTGGCGCGGGAGGCGGACATCGCCCGCACCGCCGAGCGGTACCGGTATATGCATGCGTGCATCGCCGCAGCCCGTGGATACGACTTCGCCACAGCGCGGGAACTGGCTCTCAAGTTCATGGAGACCTGTTATGTCGTCGCCCTCCCCTTGTCGTCCGCGGATCTGCTGCACGGTCCGATTGCCCTCGTCGAGCATGATTTCCCCGTGTTCCTCATCGCTCCGCCTGGTCGCACACTGGCGCACCTCACGGACGTGGCCACGCGCCTCCGAACCCGGCGGGCGGAGACGATCATCCTCTCCTCAGAACGGCAGATCTTGAGGCTGGCCCGTGTCCCCATCCAGATCCCGGGACGGGCCGCCGATGCCATCGCCCCGCCTGTCTACGGCGTCGCGATTCAGCTGCTCGCCTATTACCTTTCCCGAATCAAGGGAATCAACCCCGACCGCCCGCGAGGGCTGCGAAAAGTCACCAAAACATTGTAGCGCCTATCCGCACCCCGCCAGTCGTGCGGTCTCGAAAGCGATCTGGCGGCCTTCATCGATCCGCACCACGTTGACCGTGATCGCGCTGTGCGGGTGCGAGATGACCGGCGCATTCGCGGCATTGGCGTCCTCGTCCAGCCGGACGCCGAAGAACTCGAGCTGCCCGACGATGCGCGTCCGGATCGGCGGGGCGTGCTCACCGATCCCGCCCGTGAAGATGATTTGATGGCAGCCGCCCAGCGCGACGGACATCGCGCCCACCGCCTTGGCCGCTCGATAACAGAAGAGGTCGATCGCCAATCGGACCCTGGGGGCCCCGACCCGGTCGAGCAGGGTGCGCATGTCGCCGGATACCTCTGAAAGACCCAGCAGGCCGCAGTCGTGGTTGAGGGCGTGATCGATCTGCTCGACCGACAGCCCGTGTGCTCGTTGCAGGTATGTGAGGATCCCGGGATCGAGATCCCCGCATCGCGTCCCCATGACCAGTCCCTCGAGCGGGGTCAGTCCCATCGTCGTATCGACGCTCCGCCCGCCGCGGAGCGCCGTCGCGGAGCACCCCGCGCCGAGATGCAGGAGCACGGCGAGCTCGCGCAACTGGGGCCCCAACTGCGATACCGCATCCGCACAGGCCAGCCCGTGGAATCCGTACCTGCGAACCCCCCACGTCCGCCAGGCCGCGGGCACGGCGTATTCGCTGGCCTGCGGAGGCAGGCCCGAGTGAAACGCCGTATCAAACACGGCAGCCTCGGGGATGTGCGGGAGCCTCCGCATCAGATGCCGGATCGCCTGTACCGCAGGTGGGATGTGCAGCGGAACGAGCCCGGCCAACGCCTCCAGATCCGCGAGCACGCGGTCGTCCACCCACACCGGTTCCCGGTAGCGTGGTCCTCCGTGCACGACCCGGTGGCCGATTCGGTCCAGGCGCACCGGCTGCGGGAGGCGGGCCAGCAACGCGTCCAAGGCCGCCGCGTGGTCCGCGAACGCGCCCGACTCTTCGGCGTGGCCGCCGATCGAAACGGTCGCATGCGGCCCGCCGACCCCGACGGCCTCCAGCACGGTCTCCGGAGCCGCCCCGGGAAGGACCCAAAGGTCGAGCCGCAGGGACGAGGAACCGACGTTCACCGCCAAGACGCGCAGGGGGATCATCCGTTAGGCGCGGGCTCGTCTACGGCGAATAGGACCACTTCCAATCGCGGATCTCCGGCATGTCGTCCCCGTGCTCGTGGATGTACTGCTTGTGGGCGATGAGCTTGTTGCGGACGAACTGTTTGAAGTATCCGCCGACCCGCGCCAGTCTCGGCACCCGGTCGACCGCATCCGCGGCCAGGTGAAACCGGTCGAGATCGTTCAGCACCGTCATGTCGAACGGTGTCGTCGTCGTCCCCTCCTCCTTGTAGCCGCGCACGTGGAGATTCCCGTGATTGGTGCGGCGGTACGTGAGGCGGTGGATCAACCACGGATAGCCGTGGTAGGCGAAGATGATCGGCTTGTCGGGGGTGAAGATCGAGTCGAAGTCGCGATCTGACAGGCCATGCGGGTGCTCCGTCGAGGGTTGGAGCGTCATCAGATCGACCACGTTCACGACGCGGACTTTGACGTCTGGAAAATGCCGGCGCAGCAGATCCACGGCAGCCAGGGTCTCCAGCGTTGGAATGTCGCCGGCGCACGCCATGACGACGTCAGGCTCTTCTCCCTCGTCGGTGCCGGCCCAGGTCCAGATCCCGATCCCGACCGTGCAGTGCTGGATCGCCGCCTCCATGTCGAGCCACTGAAGAGCGGGCTGCTTTCCGGCAACGATCACGTTCACGTAGTGGCGGCTGCGAAGGCAGTGATCGGCTACCGAGAGGAGCGTGTTCGCGTCAGGGGGCAGGTACACTCGGACCACGTCGGCCTTCTTGTTGAGGACGTGATCGATGAACCCCGGATCCTGGTGGCTGAAGCCATTGTGATCCTGGCGCCAGACGTGCGAGGTCAGGAGGTAGTTCAATGAAGCGATCGGGCGGCGCCAGGGGATGCCGCGCGTCACCTTGAGCCACTTGGCGTGTTGGTTGAACATCGAGTCCACGATGTGGATGAACGCCTCGTAGCACGAGAAGAACCCGTGCCGCCCGGTCAGCAGATATCCCTCGAGCCACCCCTGGCACAAGTGCTCGCTCAGCACTTCCATGACTCGCCCGTCCGGCGAGAGATGCTCGTCGGTAGGGAGAATGGGGCCGATGAAGACCCGGTCGGTCACCTCAAACAGCGCGTCGAGCCGATTCGAGGCGGTTTCATCGGGCCCCATCACGCGGAAGTTCCTCGGGTTCATTTTCATCACGTCGCGGAGAAATGTCCCGAGGATCCGTGTCGCCTCGGCCGTCACCCGACCCGGCATGGGGACATCGATCGCGTAGGCGCGGAAGTCCGGCATCGCGAGGGGCTTCAGCAGCACGCCGCCATTGGCACGCGGATTGGCGCCCATCCGCCGGTCGCCGGCCGGGGCGAGCGCCGCCAACTCGGCCACCAGTGTGCCGTTGGCATCGAAGAGTTCCTCGGGATGGTAGCTCTTCATCCACTCTTCGAGGATCTTGAGTTGCTCCGGATTGGATTTGACGTCTGGGAGCGGCACCTGGTGCGCCCGCCACGTACCCTCGACCGGTTTCCCGTCGACCATCTTGGGCCCCGTCCAGCCCTTTGGGGTCCGCAGAATGATCATGGGCCACTCCGGACGGCGGTCGAACCCGCTCGCGCGTGCCTCCCGCTGAATGGCCCGCACGTCCGCCAGCACCCCGTCGAGGGTGGCCGCCATGAGCTGGTGCATCGCTTCCGGGTCATCCCCCTCAACGAAGAAAGGCCGGTAGCCATATCCCGTGAACAGGTGGGTGAGGGCATCGTCGCTGAGGCGCCCCAACACCGTCGCGCTGGCGATCTTGTATCCGTTCAGGTGGAGGATCGGCAACACGGCGCCGTCGCGAATAGGGTTGAGAAACTTGTTGGCGTGCCAGCTCGTGGCCAGTGGCCCGGTTTCCGCTTCCCCGTCACCGACCACGCAGCAGACCAGCAGATCCGGATCGTCAAACGCGGCGCCATGGGCGTGGGCCAAAGCGTAGCCGAGTTCGCCACCTTCGTGGATCGATCCGGGTGTTTCGGGCGCGACGTGACTCGGGATGCCCCCGGGGAAGGAGAACTGCGTGAACAGCCGCTTCATGCCTTGGGCGTTCTGGGAGACCTGCGGATAGAGCTCGCTGTAGGTGCCCTCGAGGTACGTGTTCGCGACGAGCCCGGGGCCGCCGTGACCGGGGCCCGTAATGTAGATGACGTTGAGGTCGTGCTTCTTGATCAGGCGGTTGAAGTGCACATAGATAAAGTTGAGTCCGGGGGTGGTGCCCCAATGTCCGAGCAACCGCGGTTTCACATGTCCCGGCAGGAGCGGTTCACGGAGCAATGGATTATCGTAGAGAAAGATCTGGCCCACCGAGAGGTAGTTAGCTGCGCGCCAATACGCGTCGATTCTGCGGAGCTCGTCAGGCGCCAGCGGCCCGGTCGGCAATGGTCGCCGTTCCGTACGAATCGAGCTGTCGTCGTCCATCTCGAACCCTCTTCTTTCAGATTTGTCGCGCTCACCGCGCAAGATCACGTCGGGCGTTCTGTTGTCTCGGTGAATTGCCTCTGCCGTTCACGTGAGTGTCCTTCGCCACCCTTCACCCGCCGGATCGAACTGAAGAAGGCCGGGCCGACCGGTCGCGTGCCTTGTTCGTAGATCGCTTCCGCGGTCTTCGCCTGATAGATCTCGTGGTAGAACCCGACGCCTTTGCCGGTATGCTCGAGGAGCCAGCGCCACCACCGTGAATGCGGCTGTTTCCTGGCCCAGCGATCCAGGTCCTCGTACGAGCGCCAGTACTGCATGAGCACGGGTCCCTCCGGGCTCATCAACAGCCGGTGCAGCAGCAACCCCGCGGCGCGGGCCTCCTCGAGAGTCGCAAGCATATCTTGGTCGATGCCGGCCTCCTCATAGAGGCGCTGACCCTCTTCGGTCAGGAACTGCACCCCAAAAAGTGCAACGCACAACGTCGGATGTTCCCAGAGCGCGCCGATGTAGGCGCTATCGATGGGTTGATCCGACATGGCTCCTCCCCAATGTCGTGATGATGCGGCTCTTTCCCCTTTCTGTATCGTGCGCCGTTGCATCCCCGATCACAAGAGCGTGCAAGGGAGGCTCCCCTCCACGTAGAAACCCCTCACTTAACCGAACCCGATGCCTTCCAGCCGTAACCCTCCGCACTCGGCCCCCCGAAGGACCCCCGGCTCCCTTGGGGAGGTCGCCGCGCTGTTCCTGAAACTTGGGTGTATCGCCTTCGGCGGTCCTGCCGCGCACATCGCCATGATGCGTCTGGAGGTCGTGGAACGCCGAAGATGGCTGAGCGATCAAGAGTTCCTCGATCTCTTCGCAGCCGCGAACCTGATCCCCGGTCCCAGCTCGACAGAGATGGCGATTTTTCTCGGGTACGTTCGGGTGGGATGGCCCGGGCTGATTCTGGCCGGTGCGCTGTTCATCCTGCCGGCGATGGTGATGGTCCTTGCCTTCGCGTGGGCCTATGTGCGGTTCGGTTCCCTGCCCCAGGGAGAGTGGGTCCTCTACGGCATCAAGCCTGTGATCATCGCCATCATCGCGCAGGCCCTGTGGGAATTATCAAAGAGCGCCTTCAAAGATTGGCTGCTCGCCGCGTTGAGTATCGCGATCATCGTTCTCTATCTCGTCGGGGGAAATGTGATTGCGCTGCTCTTTGGTGCAGGCGCCTTGATCGCGCTCGTCCGGAGCGCACGGCGTGGCCCACCCTCTCACCCGGCCGCCGCGATCCTCGGCGTGGGATCCCAGGTTGCGTTGGGGGTTCCTTTCTCGCTGTCGACGCTGTTTTTGACGTTCTTGAAAATCGGTGCCATGACGTACGGGAGTGGGTATGTGCTCCTCGCCTTTCTGCGCAGTGACTTCGTGGTCCATCTCCACTGGCTGACCGACAGGCAACTGATCGATGCGATTGCGGTCGGCCAGTTTACCCCCGGTCCCGCGTTTACCACCGCGACGTTCATTGGCTATCTCACCGGCGGGCTTCGGGGAGCCGTGCTGGCGACGCTGGGGATCTTCCTGCCGTCATTCGTCTTCGTGGCGTTCGTGTATCCTCTGATTCCCCGTCTCCGACGGTCCCCGACGGTTCGGGCCTTCCTGGACGGCGTCACGGCGGCAGCCCTGGGATTGATGGCTGCGGTCACCTGGCAGTTGGGCCGTGCCGCCTTTGTCGATAGTGCGGCGGCGGTGATAGCGATCCTCGCATTTGGATTCCTCCTTCGTTTCCGCGTGAACTCGGCGTGGCTGGTGGTCGGGGGAGCGCTACTCGGGGTCGCGAATAAAGCCATCCTCGGATAGCTGATCTTTGACGCGGCGGCTCGCGCTGCCGAAGCAGATCGACACGTGGTCGCTCACGACCGAAGAAGGAATGCAGGCGCCAGACTACAAATCCCAACCAATGTTACCTAGTCTGTTGGCCGCATCGTGGGTTGTGTCCGTTGGTCCGCTTCTGTAGCTCGCCTCCGATCTCGCTGGCAGGCAATCGGTCAGTGCAACTCGAGAAATAGAGGTGCAGGGGGAGAAGATGACCAGGCATCAGATCCCTTTAGGACGGATCTTTGGCATCTCTATCGGTCTCGATTACTCTTGGTTCTTGATCTTTGTCTTGCTGACATGGTCGCTGGCCGTCAGCTACTACCCGGCTGCCGTTCCAGGATGGCCCGCGTCTCTGTACTGGGTCCTGGGCGCCGTCTCGGCAATCATGCTCTTTGTGAGCGTTCTCCTGCATGAGCTAGGGCACTCAGTCATGGCGCTTCACTACCGCGTCCCAGTCCGCAGC
>DASSXJ010000232.1 GCA_035703895.1 bacterium
GTGTTATGGGAAAGTCACGCACCCGAACGCCGGTAGCGTTGAAGACCGCATTTGCCACCGCCGCTCCCGCTCCGCAAACGCCGATCTCACCGAGACCCTTGACTCCCAGGACGTTGGCCTTGTCGTCGAAGTCATCGAGTAGCACGGCATCGATTTCGGGTATGTCAGCGTGCACCGGCACCAAGTATCCGGCGAGATCCCGGTTGACAAAGGCGCCGGATCTTGTGTCGATGACGGCCTCCTCGTGCAGGGCCGAGCTCACCCCCCAGATCATGCCGCCGACCAGCTGCGAGCGCGCCGTCTTGGGGTTCAGGATGCGCCCCGCGGTGAACACACCCAGCATCCGCCGGAGCCGGATCTCGCCGGTATCGGCGTCGACACCGACTTCCGCGAACTGCGCCCCGTACGTGTAGATCGAGTGAGCCTTGTAGTTGGGATCATCCCAGAAGCCGACGGAGACCTCGCCCTCCGCTTCGAGGCCCTCGGGAGGGATGCGGCCCGCCGAGGTGCGCAGTTTTTCGCGCAGGGCTTCGCAGGCCAGATGGACAGCGGTGCTCGTGTTGCCGGCGCCCCACGAGCCGCCGGAACCCGAGCTGACTGGGAACTCCGAACGCCCCAGCTCAACCCGCACGCGATCGAGCGGTAGATCGAGCCCCTCAGCAGCGACCTGGCTCAGGATGGTGTACGTGCCCGTGCCAATGTCGGTCATGTCGGTCTGGACGACGGCGACGCGGTCCGGTCCCATCCGGACCCTGACCTTCGTCGGGCCCTGGTAGTGCTCGCGTATGGCGGACGCCATGCCATAGCCGATCAGCCATCGCCCCTCGCGCCGGCTCGCAGGTCGCCCAGGACGCCGTTCCCAGCCGAACCGGCGCGCCCCTTCGCGCAGGCTCTCCACCAGACGCCGGTCGCTGAACGGAACACCGCGCTCGGGGTCGAGCGCGGGCTCGTTCAGGATTCGCAGCTCGACGGGGTCTATCCCGAGAGCATGGGCCAGCTCGTCCATCGCCGACTCCAGCGCGAGGAGGCCCGGCGCGTCGCCCGGCGCGCGCACGTCTTCCCCACCCTGAAGATCGAGTTGCGTCAACCGGTGGCGGGTCACGCGGTTGGGCGCAGCGTAGAGGCTGCGGGTGCTGATAGCGGTTTGCTCAACGTACTCCACGGCGCGACTTGTGTCCATGTTGACCTCGTGGGCGATGGCGGTCAACCGACCGTCGCGTCCCGCGGCCAGTCGCACCCGCTGGCTCGACGTGGGGCGCAGCCCGACGAGGTGAAAGATCTGCTGCCGGGTCATCGCGACCTTGACCGGCTGGTTCAACTGCCGAGACGCGAGCGCGGCCAGGATCGTTTCGTCATGAATGCCTCCCTTGGAGCCGAACCCGCCACCGACATACGGGCTGACAATGTGGACCCGTTGGGGGTCGATTTGGAGCGTGCTGGCGATCGCCAGGCGGGCCCAACCAATGATCTGGACGCCGACGTAGACGACCACGTCGTCGCCACGCCAGGCGGCCAGACACGCGTTTGGTTCCATCGGCTGGGCGAACTGGTACGGCGTAGCGTAGCGCTGATCTATCTTCACCGCGGCGGTCTCGAACGCGGAGTCGAAGTCGCCGACCGCGGTGTCTGTGTCCCAAAAGCCTCTCACGGTCTTGGGAGCGTACGCCAAATCCTGACGCGCAGCAAAGGCATAGTGTCCTGGTTCGGCCGCGTAGTCGACTTCAACAAGACCTGCCGCCGCTCGCGCCTGCTCGAAGGTCTCAGCGACCACGAGGGCTACGGGTTCGCCGTAGTGGTGAACCTCGGAACTGCTCAGCACCGGACGCGCGCGTGCGTTTTCGAACGGATTGGACAAGTCGGGGGTGCCTTGCGTCGGCGCATTGCGATAGGTCATCACCATGCAGACACCGGGCGACTGCTCGGCCCTGGACGTGTCCATTTCCGTGATGCGTCCCCGGCCGATCGTTGCACCGACGATGAAGCCGTAGAGCGGTTGCCCGACCTCCCAGTACTCGTAAGCGTAGGTGGCCTGGCCGGCGACCTTGAGCGGGCCATCGACACGGCTGATGGGTTGTCCGATCATGAGCCTCTCCCTTATTTCGACTGCGCCGCTTGCGCCAGCGTACGGCAGAGGGTGCGCTTCGCCAGCTCGATCTTGAAGTCGTTGTGACCTCTCCCCATAGCGTCTGCCATGGCGGCCTCCGCCGCGGCGCGGAAAGTAGCCGTCGTGGCCGGACGGCCCACGAGAGCGGCCTCTGCCTCGACCGACCGCCACGGCTTGGGGCCAACCCCGCCGAATGCCACTCGGACCGAGCTGACGGTCCCCCCATCGGTCGCGACGACGGCCGCCACGGAGATCAACGCGAACTCGTAGGAGGCCCTGTCACGCACCTTCCGGTAAACTTGACGGCCCGGCGGCGGCGGAGGCAAAGTCACGCCCGTGATCATCTCCCCCATCCCGAGAATGGTCTCGATATGCGGCGTCTCATCAGGCAACCGGTACAAATCCCCGATGGCAACGCTGCGGGTGGCCTGGCCGGCGCCGAGCAGCTCGATTCGCGCCTCGAGCGCCGCCAGGGCGACGGCCATGTCCGAGGGATGGGTGGCGATGCAGGCGTCGCTCGCGCCGAGAATGGCATGGATCCGGTTGAACCCGCCGATCGCCGAACAGCCCGACCCGGGCTCCCGTTTGTTGCAGCCCGCGGCGGTGTCGTAAAAGTAGGGGCACCTGGTGCGCTGCATCAGGTTGCCGCCGACGGAGGCTTTGTTGCGCAACTGACCCGAGGCTCCCGCGACCAATGCTTGCGATAGGACTGGGTAGCGAATCCGCACGCGGCGGTCGGCGGCGACATCGGAATTGGCCGCTTGAGCCCCGATCCGCAGGCCGCCGTCCTCCAAGTCGTCGATGTCCTTCAAGGGAAGGTGGCTGATGTCGATCAGATGGGTCGGCCGCTCGATCTCGAGCTTCATGAGATCGACCAGATTCGTGCCGCCGCTGATGTACTTCGCGCCGGCTCTGGACGCGGCGACAACTGCCGTCTGAGCGTCCGACACGCGCTCGTAGGTGAACGCTCTCATCGCCGGGTGCCTTCCGCGACGTCCCCGATCGCCGCGATGATATTCGGATACGCCGCGCACCGGCAGATATTGCCGCTCATCCGTTCGCGCATCTCCGCGTCCGTCAAGACGATCTCCGGGGCCGCCACGTCGGCGGTGGCGTGGCTGGGCCACCCGGCCTTCGCTTCGGCCAGCATGCCGACAGCCGAACAGATCTGACCAGGGGTACAGTACCCGCACTGGAAGCCGTCACGCTCGACAAAAGCCGCCTGCAGAGGGTGAAGCGAATTCGGCGAGCCCAGGCCTTCGATCGTCACGACCTCGTCGCCCTCGTGCATCACGGCGAAGGTCAGGCACGAGTTGATGCGCCGGCCATTGACAAGCACCGTGCAGGCGCCGCACTGTCCATGGTCGCACCCCTTCTTCGTGCCGCTCAGGTGGAGATGCTCGCGAAGTAAGTCGAGCAACGTAACACGTGGGTCAAGCATGACCCGATGCTCGACGCCGTTCACGACAACGCGTACAGGGTATTGCGTTGTCGCGGACGGCCCCGCCGCCACCGTGGCGGCGTCGACGCGCTCGTCCGTCATTTGAAACTCCTTTCGGGGCTTTGCTCGCAAGCATGCCCGACGGGGAAAATCCGCTGGCACCCACGCGCAACCACGTACCTATTGTGCGATGCTGAAGGTAAACGTAGCCAGGGCCCCAGCATGCCTAGGACTCCGGGGAACAGTCTGTCTGCCGCGGGGCTACGCTCGATGGACCGGCGCCGCGACCGGTTCGTACTCGCGCTTTCTACGTATGCTGATCCGGTTCGCCGGCGGCCATGCGGGCCAGGCGAATAAGCGCGCGCTCAGATGCAGTGCCGGGGTCGGCGTGATAGATGATCAAGCGCTGTCCTTCGGCCCCGATGATCGCCAAAGTCTCTGCACGAAGGTCGATAGAGCCTACGACCGGATGGTTAAACGTAACGAAGGGCCGAGCCGCAACTTTGACGTCATGAAGCGCCCATAGGCGCCGAAAACTAGCACTGCGAGCCGATAGGTCGCTCACGAGGTCGGCGAGACGGGCGTCCTCGATTTTGGGACCCATGAGCGCGCGCAGGCGCCCGACTGTGCGCAGGGCCGAAGCCTCCCAATCGCCCACCAACCGACGGACTTCAGGATCCAAGAATACCGCCCGCACCAGGTTGACGCCCGGCGCCAAGACGGGTGAGAGCGCAGTGGACAAGGCGTTCGTGGCAAGCACATCGAGATAGCGACCGTGGACCAACGCCGCCGCGTTCGTCCAAGACGCGATCAGCTGCACAAGGGAAGCCGGCGCCTGCTCGGTCGCTTCGGAGTCGCCCGAAGGCTTCTGGGGTTGCGTGAGAGTGTGCAGGTAAGCGGCGGCCTCAGCGTCGAGCTGCAGTGCGCGGGCGAGGGCGTCGAGGACCTGCGGGGAAGGATGGTGGTCTCGGCCTTGCTCGAGACGCAAGTAGTAATCCGGGCTGATGCCGGCGAGCATCGCGAGCTCCTCACGGCGCAGCCCGCGAACGCGCCGACGGCCTCCGGTACGAAGATTAACGTCCTCGGGCCGAACCATCTCACGTCGTGCTCGCAGAAACTGACCGAGAGCCGTACTCGCCGGCACGCCTGGA
>DASSXJ010000233.1 GCA_035703895.1 bacterium
GCGGACGACGTCAAGTACAGCATCGACCGCGTGATCGATCCAAAAACGGCCTCCCCCTGGCGCAGCTGGTTCGACTCGGTCCAGGAGGTCAAGATCGTCGACCCGATGACCATCCAGATCAACCTGAAGGACCCGTATCCGGGCCTCCTCGGAGCCTTTGCCGGCATGCGTGCGTCCGGGATCATCCCCAAGGGCTTTGCCGAGCGGGAGAACCTCAAGATCAAGGCGATCGGAACCGGGCCGTTCAAGTTGGTCGAGTTTGTGCCCCAGGACCACATTACCTACGCGCGCAACGCCGACTACTGGGACAAACCGCTGCCATACCTCGACGGCATGACGTTCAAGATCCTTACAGAAGACAACGCACGACTGGCGGCGCTGCGGGCCGGCCAGGTCCAATACGCGGCCATAACCGCACAGGGGGAAACACAGCTCAAGGGCACTCAGGGAATCACGGTGGTGAAGGGGCCCAGCGCCTGGGTCGCGCTCCACTATATCAACGTGTCCAAGAAACCGCTCAACGACGCCCGCGTCCGCAAAGCGATGCGGATGGCGGTCGATACGAACGAGGTCATCCAAAAGGCTGTGTTCGGCGCCGGCGTGCCCTCCGGGCCGGTGCCCACGGGGTACGGAGACTGGTACCTCGATCCGAAGACGCTCCCCTATCAGAAGCCCGATATCGAAGGGGCGAAGAAGCTCCTTGCAGAGGCCGGGTATCCGAACGGCGGGTTCAAGATCGAGATCAAGTGCTCCCCGCAGTATCCAGAGTTCGTGGCGACGACGCTCATTGTACAGGACTCCCTCAAGAAGCTCGGCATCGATGTCCAGGTCGTCCAGCAGGAGTGGGGGACCTTCGTCAAGGACCACAATACGGAGACACAGACCAAGGGCCGGGAGGGCGGCGAAATCTTCGCCTCCGCCAACACCTTCCGGCCGGACCCCGACGGTTACATCTACCCGTATTTCCACTCCGCAGGGACGATCAACGACGGCGGGTACAACAACCAAAAGCTGGATCCGCTCATGCAGCAGGCGCGGTCCATTTTCAACCACGACCAGCGCAAGAGCCTGTACCGGGAGATCCAGCGCACCCTCCTCGACGATTCGCCCGACTGGTGGTGGTACGCGAAGTTGAACATCGAGGCGATGAGCGGCAAATTGCAAGGATACGCCCAGTCGTTTACAGGTCGTCGCATCTTTCTCAAGAAGGCCTGGCTCGCGTAACGCCGAGCCACACAGGGGAGGGACCGAAGATGAACCGTGTAAGCCGAAGAAAGCTCTTGGCCCGCGGCCTGGCGCTCGGCGGAGGACTCGGCCTCGGAGGGGCGGAGGCAGCGCAACTACTGATCCCCTCCTGGCGGGGACAGACGGTGGAAGCGGCTACTACCGCCCAACCCAAACGAGGAGGGACCCTTGTCGCGGCCGCCGAGGTGGATCCGGTCAGCCTGGACCCGCACACCAACTCGAACTTCTCCGCAGCGCAAGGGTTCGAGCATCTGTACGAGAGCCTCACCGGCTACAATGAAAAAAACCAAATCGTGCCAATGCTGGCCCAGAAGTGGGAGCTCTCCAACGGGGGGAAGACATACATCTTCCACCTGCGTCCAAACGTGAAGTTTCATAACGGCCAGACCATGACCGCGGAGGACGTGAAGTACAGCATCGATCGCGTGCTCGATCCCAAGACCGCCTCGCCCTGGCGCAGCTGGTTCAACGCGATCGAGGAGATCAAAGTCATCGACCCGTTGACCGTCCAGATGAACCTCAGCGCCCCGTACCCCGGCCTCCTCGGCTCGTTTGCCGGGATGCGGGCCTCAGGGATCGTTCCGAAGGGCCTGGCGGAACGGGAGAACTTGAAGATCAAGGCCATCGGCACGGGCCCGTTCAAGCTGGTTGAATTCGTGCCCCAGGACCACATCACATACGCCCGCCACCCCGACTACTGGGACCAGCCGCTGCCGTACCTCGACGGCATGACCTTCAAAGTCCTGCCCGAAATGACCGCGCGTGAGGGCGCGCTTCGGGCCGGGCAGGTTCAGTACGCCTCCATTAACGCCCAAGGAGCCGAGCAGCTCGCCCGCGTCCCCGGGATCAAGGTGTTGAAAGGCCTCATCGCCACGGTGACCCTCCAGTACATCAACGTCGCCGCGAAGCCGCTCAACGACTCGCGGGTCCGCAAAGCCCTGCGGATGGCGGTCGACACCAACGAGATCATCCAAAAGGCGGAGTTCGGAGCGGCAGTGCCCTCGGGCCCGATCCCGACCGGCTACGGCGACTGGTATCTCGACCCCAAAACACTGCCCTACACCAAGCCCGATATCGAGGGAGCCAAGAAGCTGCTGGCCGAAGCCGGGTACCCGGGTGGCGGCTTCAAGATCGAGCTCAAATGTTCACCCCAGTATCCGCAATTGGTGGCGATCTCGCTGGTGGTCCAGGATGCGGTGAAGAAACTCGGCGTCGATGCTCAGGTCGTGCAGCAGGAATGGGGAGCGTTCGTGAAAGACAACGACACGGTGATCAGGACCGGAGGAAAAGAAGGGGGAGAGATCTTCGCCTCGGGGAACACGTTCCGCCCCGACCCAGACGGATACATTTACCCGTATTTCCACGTGGGCGGAGAGCGGAACTACGGCGGGTACTCGAACCCGAAGCTGGAACCGCTGATGCGGCAGGCCCGGACGATCTTCAACCACGACCAACGCCGCAGCCTCTACGTGGAGATCCAGCGAACCCTGCTCGAGGAATCGCCCAACTGGTGGTGGTACGTGGCCTACAACATCGAGGCCACGTCGGAAAAAGTCCAAGGCTACGCGCAATCGTTTACCGGACGCCGCTTCCTGTTGAAGAAAGCCTGGCTCAGCAGCTGATCGCCGCTCGACCTCTCGGGGCCTAGCGCTCCGGTCGATGCGCTACCTCGTCCGACGCCTGCTATGGATGGGCGCCGCCCTGCTCGGAGTGTCGGCGCTGATCTTTATCCTGGTACGGCTGCTTCCGGGCAACATCATCGACATCATCGCCGGCACAGAAGGCCAGTTGAGCCGCTCGCAGCGCCTCGAGATCCTGCACAGTTTCGGCCTGGACCGCCCGTGGCCGGTGCAGTACGCGCTGTGGGTATGGAGTATGCTCCACGGGAACTTCGGCTGGTCGTTCAGGACGAGCCAACCCGTGGCCGGGCTGCTCGTCTCGAGGCTGCCCACGACGGTCGAACTCGCGGCGCTCACCGTCGCGCTCGTCACGCTCGTGGGACTTCCGCTCGGCATCCTCGCCA
The DNA here is from genome assembly GCA_035703895.1 of bacterium. Classification (NCBI taxonomy): domain Bacteria; species bacterium. The sequence goes on from DASSXJ010000233.1 coordinate 3,269, forward strand.
GCATCACCCGAAGCGCCCGGCTCAAGGTCGCCGTCCAGATCGTGGGCCTGCTGGGACTCTCCATCCCAAACTTCTGGATCGCTATCGTCCTGATCATCGTGGCCTCGTTTGCATTCCACTGGCTTCCGGCGCTGATCTTCGTCCCCCCCTGGCAGGACCCGTGGATCAACCTGCAGCAGATGTTCCTGCCGATCCTGTCCCTCGCGCTCGGGCTGGCGGCCGTCGTCGTGCGCATGACTCGGTCGTCGATGCTCGAGGTGCTGGGCCAGGAGTACGTCAAAGTGGCACGAGCCAAGGGCCTCGGAAGTCGCGCCGTCCTCCTGCGGCACGCCCTTCGCAACGCGCTCATCCCCATCGTGACCGTGCTCGGCCTTCAGATGGGGTTCCTCCTCGGGGGGGTGGTCATCACCGAACAGATCTTCGGACTGCCCGGGTTGGGATGGACGCTACTCAACGGCGTGTACCAACGGGACTATCCGGTCGTGCAAGGCGCCGTAATGTTATTTGCGATCACGTTCGTGGTCACCAACCTGATCGTGGACCTGCTCTACACCACCCTCGACCCCCGCATCCGTTATGAGTAGGGTGGAGGCCGAGCTTCAGGAGTCGCCCGCCCGATCGTTCGCGCCTGCGCGGGCGCGACGATCCATCGGTCTCGGACGCCTCCTCCGGCGGAGCCCCGTCGTGATCATCGGCGGGGCGCTGGTCGTCATGGTTGTGCTCCTCGCGCTCGGCGCGCAGATCATCGCGCCGCAGAGTCCCGTCTCCCAGACCGCGCAGCCGCTCCTTCGACCGGGGCACGACCATCTGGCCGGGACCGACGAACTCGGACGCGACGAATTCAGCCGCCTCATCTACGGCGCGCGCGTCTCGCTCTACGTCGGCGTGCTCGCGGTCTCCATCGCGCTGGCGTTGGGGGCAACCTCCGGGATCATTGCGGGGTTCTACGGCGGGTGGGTAGACAACATCTTGATGCGGACGATGGACATCCTGTTCTCGCTCCCGGCGATCGTGCTCGCGATCGCGATCACCAGCATCCTCAAACCGAGCCTCACCAACGCGATGATCGCCATAGGGATCGTCTATGCGCCGACCTTCGCGCGGATCGCTCGGGGACCTACGCTCGCAGTCGTCAACCTCGCCTACATCGAAGCGGCCCGGGCCGTCGGCATCCCGAACGGGAAGATCATGCTGCGACATGTCCTACCGAACGTGTCGGCTCCGCTGATCGTCCAGACGACTGTGTCCCTCTCGACAGCGATCCTCACGGAGGCGGCGCTGAGCTTCCTCGGCCTGGGCACCCAGCCCCCAACGGCATCCTGGGGGCTGATGTTGAGTTCGGCACGGCAGTACATGCTGATCGACCCATGGATCGCCGTCCTGCCGGGAGCGGCGATCGCCCTGACCGTGCTCGGCTTCAACCTCCTGGGAGATGGCCTGCGCGACCTGCTCGATCCGCGGATCCGGACGATGTAGGAACTAGCTCTGCCGGACTTGCACGTCGGATTCCGGCTGAACGTCTTCCGGCGGGCGGGGGGCGAGCATCCTGGCCAGCGTCTTCCCCAAGCGACGGTTGAGCGCCGACAAGATCGCACGCGAGACGGCGACGTGCGGATCGGGGGCGCTCGCGCTGCCGACCAGTCGCTCCGCGGTGTCGGCGGCGCCGACCAGCACCGCGACCGCCACGGTCTCTTTCTCGGCCGGCGTGACCGACAGATCGTCGAGGAGAAACCCCGGCTCCTCGCCAATCGCCTGGGCGATGGCCCGAAGGGTGGCGTCGGCAACCAGAAACGGCGTGCCGTGCCCGTGGATTCGCGCCGACGCAGATCCTCGCAGCGGGCGGCCACCGAGGTCCAGCTCCACCACCGCGGTACTCCCGTGCGTGTCCCGGTCCACGCGCGCCAGCGCGAGACGCAGGCGTATTTCCTCCGTGCGCGGGACCGGCTCGCCCCCGGGGTGGGCGTGGTCCTCATCCCGCCGGCTGTGGTGAACAATGCCCTGCCCGGACTCCTTTGCCAGCGTGGAGCCCCGGCTCGCCAGCGTCAGGAGATCCTCCACCGTCGACGCGATATGCGAGGCAGTGCGCCGCTCAATTCTACGCCCTCCGGCGAACCCGATCGCCGCCGTGACCCGCTCTTCTACACCCCGGATCTCGACCGGCAAGTTCACCGTATCCCGAAGCCGCTGAGCCAGCGCGCGCGCGTCCTCGCTCCGCCGTGTCGTCGCGATCGCAAACTCGTCGCCGGCGTACCGGCACAGCAGATCGGTCTCCGGATCGATTTGGCTCTCGAGTAAATACCCCACGGAGCGGATGATGTCGTCGCCCACCACGTGCCCGAGCGCCTTGTTGACGATCCTGAAGTTGTTCATATCGATGAAGAGAATCGCCACTTCCTGGCCGCGTTCGAGCGCGGCCGCGGCCCAATTTCGAAGGGCGGTCGCCCACGGCAGGCCGGTCATCGGATCGCGTTCCTGGCTCCTGGCCTCGAGCACCGCGGTCAGGGTGATCAGACCGACGAGATGCCCCTGATCGACGACGGGGAGAGCGGCCGCGCGCTGCCGGGTGAGCAGCTCGTACGCCTGTCCGAGGGGAAGATCGGGAGTCGCCGCCGCAACGTCGGTGGTCATGACCTCGGCGACCGTCCGGTAGAGCGGCTGACGGAGCAGTTGCAATGGCGTGACGAACCCCACCAATCGATCGCCGTCGACAACCGGCACCCCAGCGTGCCCGCCCTCGCGGATGAGGTCAATGGCGGCGCCCACGGATGCCGATCCGGCAACCGGGGTTGGGGCCGGCGTCATCAAGTCCGCGACCGTCCGGGGGGATTCTCTCATCGAAGGCGATTCTGCTCACCGGCACTTTCGGCGCGATCTGCCGCTGTCCTTGCACAGAGGATCGCGATCTCTACACGTATCATCGGGCTTTGACCAATCCCGCGCCACCCCTCGAATGAATGGATGTGTGCATCGAACACGCATGCCCCACTCGGGTCTTGCGGCCTGTGGTTCGGGGTATCTTTTGAAGAGGAACCTTTCATAGATCCTTGACCGGGCCGGAGGACACGCGTGGGCAGGGCGCACGTTGTTGACAATCGGTCTCATAGCCCGTACACTCTTCACTACCCGTACACTCATTCGGCGGGCTGTTTGGACCGTCGGATGAACTACTGCCAAAGAACGACCGTATTGGTTCGTATGGACGCCGCCGTCGCTGGTCCTCAATCGACGCGCGAAGAAGGTCGCTGATCGAGATGGGCAAGGTGCACGGGATCGACGTACGCGCGCTCCGGCAAACGAAGTCCCCTGCCGGCGCGGTTGCATCGAGGTCAGCGGTCCACGGCGACCTCGACGATTTCTTCGCGGACCTCCGATCATCGTTTCTCGACGCCAGCAAGGCAGAACGGTGCGTCATCAAACTGGCGCCGGGCTGGCGGCGGATCGTCGGCCAGTGGCTCGGGCCCGTCCCAGATGGTGAGGCGAGCGCCGACGAGCCCGACTTCGTCCCGGTGTCCTGGATCAAGGTCCGGCACGAGGGATCCAGGAGCGAGGTCAGGGTCAATCTCCTCCTAGGCGGATCGTCGGCCGCACAGATCGTCGTCACCACGCGCAAGAAGCGCGGGCTCGCGCAGATCTTGCGCGTCCTGACGACCTTTATCCCCAAGGTCTCTTCCCGGCTGTGCCTGCGGTGGCTCCGCGAGGAAGCGAATGCCTACGAGCGGCGCCGGCTCGCCCAGGACCTGCACGATGGACCTCTGCAGATCGCCACGGCCACGAAGATCCGGCTCCAATCACGCCGGCAGTTTGCCGAAGACGGTCTGGCGGCGCAGGGATTGGACGAAGCCATCGAGCTCACGGGACAGGTCATCGCGTCGATGCGCTCGCTGCTGCACGAGCGGATGACGGCCGCGGAGTCCCCGTCCCTCAAGACGCATCTCCGGCGGGCGGCAGGTCGCTGGGGTGAGTTGACCGGCATGCGCGTGCACTTCAGCTTCCCGGAAAACGCTCCGGACGAGGTGCGGGCGTTCTCCAAGGAGACGCTCGAGGTCGCCGAACACGTCGTGAGCGAGAGCATCGTCAATGCCTGGAAACACGGCAAGGCGACACAACTCTCGGTGAGCTGTCATCCACAGAACGGCGGCATGCTGCTGACGCTCCGCGACGACGGATGCGGATTCCGGGCCTCGGTCGAGCCGGAGGCGGGGGACGGCACCAAGATGGGGCTTCGGCTTCTGCGCTCACGCGTGAACGAACTCGGCGGGCGGTTCGACGTCCGCTCACCGCAGGACGGCGGCACCATCGTCGAGACCTGGCTCCCCCCGCATCAGGGCCACCGCGAGGACCCCGCCTAACCGCGCACCGTAATGCTCCCGGCCCCTCGTCCCCGCATCACGGCAGGGGGGGTCCCGCCTCCGGTCGAACACGTGGGCATCCACTTCACGCACAGGATGGTGTGAACCCATGGCGGTTTCGCACTACGTGGGCGCCCGAGTCAAGCGGATCGAAGACCCCAAGTTGATCCGGGGCGAGGGAGTGTACCTCGACGACCTCCGCATGACCGGCATGCTGCACGCGGTCTTTGTTCGGAGCCCGTACGGACACGCGCGAATCAAGAAGATCGATGTCCATCGCGCGCGGGCGCACCCTGGCGTCGCGGCCGTCCTGGACGCCGGCGACCTCCGCGAGATCCAGCGCCCGCTTCCAACCATCCCCGTCGAGGGGATGCGGGCCGCGGATCACCTCCCGCTCGCCTCTGGTGAGGTGCGGTACGCGGGAGAACCGATCGCGGTCGTCGTCGCGGAGGATCTGTATGCCGCGCGCGACGCCGCCGGCCTCGTCGAGATCAACTACGATCCCCTGCCGGCGGTGGTGGATCTCGAACAGGCGGCGCGAGGGACCCCATTCACGCACGCGGGATGGGACACCAACGTGGCCTTTACTACCACGACCGCGCGGGGAGATCTGGCCGCGGCGTTCCAGAACGCTCCGGTGGTCGTGCATCAACGCATGGTCAACCAGCGGGTGGCCCCGGTCCCCCTAGAACCGAGAGGTACGATGGCGATGTACGACGGGAGCCAGGGGCAGGGGCTGTTGACCGTCTGGACCTCGACCCAAGAGGCGCACTCGATCCGGGATGGCCTGAGCCAGGTGCTCGAGCTCCCGGCCAGCCGGATCCGAGTGATCACCCCCGATGTGGGCGGAGGCTTCGGCGCGAAGCTGAACACCTATCCCGAGGACGCGGTGATCGCGCAACTCGCGCGGCGGCTTCGACGCCCGGTGAAATGGATGGAGACCCGGCAGGAAAATCTGCTCACGACGACGCACGGACGAGGCCAGGTCATCGATGTGGAAGTCGCCGCCGAACGGGACGGCCGCATCCGGGGGATGCGGTGCCGGGTGCTCGCCGACCTCGGCGCCTACCTGGTGTACACGACGGCGATCGTCCCGACGCTGACCCCGCTCATGATCCAGGGCCCGTACGAGATCCCCGCCCTCAACTGCGAACTGGTCGCGCTGTACACCAACACCTGCCCGACCGGCGCCTACCGAGGGGCCGGTCGCCCGGAAGCCACCTACTACCTCGAACGGGTCATGGACCTGGTCGCGGATGAGACCGGGGTGGACCCGGCTGAGGTCCGCCGCCGCAACTTTATCCCTCCATCCAGGTTCCCATTCAAGGCGGCGAGCGGGGCCACGTATGATTCCGGCGATTACGTGAAGGCGCTCGACGAGGTTCTCCGCCTGGGCGGCTACCAGGCCGCCCGCGCCGAGCAGGCCAAGCAGCAGCGCGACGGCGCGGTCGTGGGCATCGGGCTGAGCAGTTATGTCGAGATCTGCGGGTTCGGTCCCTGGGAGCTCGGCACCGTGCGCGTCAACAAAGACGCCACCGCCACGGTCATCACCGGCACCTCTCCCCATGGGCAGGGGGACGCCACCGGGTTCGCCCAGATCGTCGCCGACATCCTCACGATTCCGATCGACCAGATCTCGGTGGTGTCCGGCGACACCCTCTTGGTCCAATACGGCGGCGGAACCAGCGGGAGCCGCAGCATGTCGCTTGGGGGGTCCGCGGTGTATCTCGCGGCCCAGGAGGTGCGGACGCAGATCTTGGGGATCGCTGCGAACCTCCTCGAGGCCGCGGCCGCTGATCTGACGCTCGCAAGCGGTCGGGCGTCCGTCCGGGGCGCGCCGGGGCGGGAAGTGTCGATCGCAGACGTGGCCGAGGCCGCCTACAACGGCGCCCACCTGCCGAAGGGACAGTCCCCAGGGCTCGAGGCGACCAGCCGGTTCAAGTCGGAGGGGACGACGTTCCCCTTCGGCAGCCACCTCTGCGTGGTGCAGATCGATCCCGAAACGGGAGGCGTGCAGATCGTCCGGTATGTCGCCGTCGACGACTGCGGGCGTGTCATCAATCCCCTCCTGGTCGATGGCCAGGTTCACGGGGGGATCGCCCAAGGCGTGAGCCAAGCGCTGCTCGAGGCGGTGGTGTACGATGGGCAAGGGCAATTGCTGACCGGGACGCTCTCGGATTACGGGATCCCCCACGCCCACTGGCTTCCGCATTTGGAACGCGGGATCTCGGTGACCCCGACCCCGCGCAACCCGCTCGGCGCCAAAGGGATCGGCGAAGCCGCGACGATCGGCTCGACACCTGCGATCGTCAACGCGGTCGTGGACGCGCTCAGCCACATCGGGATCCGCCACTTGGATATGCCGCTTCTGCCCGAGCGCATCGCCGGCGCGCTCCGCCAGGCCGGACCGAACGCGAAGGGAGCGTGACCGATGTCGCGGATGCTCGAACCCGAACGCACCGTCTCATTGCCGGGCAGTCTTGAGGCGATCGACACCCCGGCCCTGATCGTCGACCTCGATCGTTTGGAGGCGAACATCGCCCGCTGGGCCGCGTTCGCCCGGGAGGCCGGCGTGCGGTTGCGGCCGCACGGCAAAACGCACAAATGCATCGAGATCGCGCGCAAGCAGCTGGATGCCGGGGCCGTCGGGCTCACCCTCGCCAAGATCGGCGAGGCCGAGGTCATGGCCGCTGCAGGCGTCCGGGATATCTTCCTCGCCTACGAAGTCATCGGAGGTCCAAAACTCCCCAGACTCGTGGCCCTGGCCCGCACTGCGCGAATCTGCGTGGGGGTGGACAGCGTCGAGGGCGCGGAGCCCATCGCGCGCGCCGCCCGGGATGCGGGGCTCGTGATCGACGTGCTCCTCGAGGTGGACACCGGGCTCGGGCGGTGCGGGGTGCAACCGGGCGACGCCTTGATGGCGCTGGCGCAGCAGGTGGCACGTCTCCGAGGCCTCAGGATCGCCGGGCTCTTCACCTACCGCGGCTACCGGCCGGATCTGGATGCGGCCGGCCGCGAGGAGGGAGAGATCATGGTCCGGGAGGCGGACCGCCTCCGCAAGATCGGGATCGAGATCGAGGAGATCAGCGTCGGCTCAACCCCCACCGGCCGGAGCGCAGGGCGCGTGGCGGGCGTGACCGAGATCCGTCCGGGCACCTACGTCTTCAACGATGCGATGCAGGTTCGGTGGGGATCCGCGACGCCGGAGGAGTGTGCGCTCACGATCCTGACCAGGGTGATCAGCCGCCCCTCGCGGGACGTGGCCGTTCTCGACGGAGGAAGCAAGGTGCTGACGGCGGAGCGCGGCCCGTTCAGCAGCCGGGGGGACAGCCACGGGGTCATCCGCGGATACCCGGACTGCCAGATCGATCGCCTGTGGGAGGAGCACGGCCGCGTTCAGTTGACCGAGGACGCGCGGCAGCTCCGGGTCGGCGATCTTGTCGAGGTGATTCCCGCGCACGTCTGCCCCACCGTGAACCTGGCCGAGCGGTTGGTGTGCGTGCAGGGAGGGCAGGTCGTCAGTACGTGGACGGTGGCGGCGCGGGCGCGCGTGCAGTAAGCGACATCGATCACTAGAAAGCCGGGGGGCCGCACCCACCCCAGAGCGCGGCCCTCCGTGTTCGCCTGCGGTGTCCGGCCCGCAGACCTTTCAATCCTTCTATTCGGTCATCGTGGCGCAGTCGAAGGCGGTGCTGCTCTTGTCGTTCCCTCCGGCGCCTCGTCCCTTTGACCCCGTGTGACAGTTGCTCTGAACGTCCCCGTTGTGATCGTCCGCACTGACGCCCTGGATCCCCGTCCCGCTGAACGTGAAGGTCGCGTACGAGAACCCAAACGCGGGGAGCGCCACCATCACCATGACGCCCGCAATCCTGGCGAAGCAGACCCGACCCATTGCACTGCCTCCCGTTCGCCGCCCGGCAGCCCGGCTGACTTGCCAGGTACCTGGCCTGTCCCGAGGCTTTGCGTCCCCAGGTCTCCCTGGGTTTGCCACTTACGAGCGGTGTTTGTTTATGGCACCCCTTGTGTTGCCCCGAAAACTCCCAACGGAGACCCCGGGACGTTCCGCTGAACCTCTCCCCAGGCGCGAAGGAGTTCAGATCCGCATGGCGAACAGGTGTTCGAAACGCAAGATTGTCGCTGTGTCCACAGGTGGTGGGACAAGATGACGCTCGAACAGATCGTGGACGCGCTCCGCACGCGCGCCCGCTTCGCGCCGCAGTTCACCACCTGGCAGATGATGCCCGAGATCCCCGCCAAGTACGAGGCCTTTCCCTCGGCCCTCGATCCGCGTCTTCGGCTCGCGCTCGAGGGGCGAGGGATCCGGCAGCTCTACACGCACCAGGCGGAGGCGTTTCGGGCGGTTGCGCACGGAGATGACATCGTCGTCGTCACCCCGACCGCCTCGGGAAAGACCCTGTGCTACAACCTCCCGGTGATCGATGCGATTCTCAAACACAGCGATGCCCGCGCGCTGTATCTCTTTCCGACCAAGGCCCTCTCCAGCGATCAGGTGGACGAGCTGCACGGCCTCGTTCACGCCCTCGGCGTCGACCTGCGAACGTCGACCTACGACGGCGATACGCCGGCCGAGGCACGGCGCACCATCCGCGCGGCGGGCCACATCGTGGTCTCCAATCCGGACATGCTGCACGCCGGGATCCTCCCGCATCACACCAAATGGCTCCGCCTGTTCGAACATCTTCGCTACGTGGTCCTCGACGAGCTCCATACCTATCGCGGGGTGTTTGGCTCGCATCTCGCCAACGTCCTTCGGCGGCTTGAGAGGATCTGTCGATTTTACGGGAGCACGCCCCAATTCATCTGCTGCTCGGCCACGATCGGCAACCCCCGAGAGCACGCGGAGCGCCTCATCGGTCGCCCGGTCACGGTGATCGATCGGACCGGGGCGCCGCGGGGACCCCGCATGGTAGGGCTGTACAATCCACCGGTCGTGAACCAGGCACTCGGCATCCGCCGCGATGCCGTCCGGGAGGCGGTGGCGCTGGCCGGCGAGTTGCTCGCCGGGCGGGTGCAAACGATCTTCTTCGCCCGCACACGCCTCAGCGCCGAGCTCCTCACGACGTATCTCCAGACCGACGCCCGGCGAAGAGGGCAGCCCTCCGATGCGATCTGCGGGTATCGCGCCGGGTATCTCCCCAGCGAACGGCGGCGGATCGAGTCGGGGCTGCGGAGCGGAGCGATCCGGGCCGTGGCCGCCACGAACGCGCTGGAGCTTGGGATCGACATCGGGCAACTCTCCGCCGCCGTCCTGGTCGGGTATCCCGGGACGATCGCCAGCACGTGGCAGCAGATCGGACGGGCCGGCCGGCGGGGGGATCTGTCGCTCGCTATTCTCGTGGGAACCAGCGCGCCGCTGGATCAGTTCATCGTGACCCACCCGGAATATCTCTTGCATCATCCCATGGAGGAGGCCCGCACGAATCCCGACAACCTGCTCGTGCTCGCCAGCCACGTGAAGTGCGCGGCGTTCGAGCTCCCCCTCCGCGATGGCGAGACGTTTGGGCCCAACACGCTGCCGGAGATCCTGGCGTATCTCGAGGAGGAAGGGGTGCTTCACCACGAGGACGATGCGTGGCATTACGTCGCCGAGGCCTACCCCGCGGAGGAGATCAGCCTGCGGAGCGCCAGCACGGAGAACGTCGTCATCATCGATACGACCGATCCCCGGCCCCGGGTGATCGGTGAGGTGGACCTGGCGTCCGCCCCCGCGTTCGTCCACGACGATGCGATCTACCTGCACCTCGGCCAGCAACATCACGTTGACCGCCTCGACTGGGAAGAGCGCAAAGCCTACGTGCGGCGGGTCAACGTCGACTACTACACCGATGCGCAGATCGCGGTCGACGTGCGCGTGCTGGAGGAGTTCGCGAGGGCGGGCGAAGCGGCTCACGGCGAGGTCGCGGTAACGTTTCGGCCGACGATCTTCAAGAAGCTCACCTTGGCCACGCACGAAAACGTCGGCTATGGACCGATCCACCTCCCCGAGACGACCCTCCACACGACGGCGGCCTGGTGGCGGTTCCCCCAGGCACGGACGCCCGCGATCCGACCTGACGAACTCCAGGGGGCGCTGTTGGGCGTCGCCCACGCGCTCGAGAACGTCGCGCCGCTGTACCTCATGTCCGATCCGCGAGATCTGGGCGCGGTCGCCGAGATCAAATCTCCCCACACCGGCGAACCGACGATCACGCTGTACGAGCGAGTCCCCGGTGGCGTCGGACAGGCGGAGCGCCTATACGCGCTTGGCGCCGACCTCTTTACCGCCGCCCAGTCGCTCGTACTGACCTGCGGGTGCGCGGAAGGATGCCCCTCTTGTGTAGGACCCGTCCTCGAGGTCGGGCCGCAGGGCAAGCAGCACACCCTCGACCTTCTGCGGGGCGCCTGTGTCCCAGCCTGACTCCGCCGCGGGCGCGCTTCGCGAGCGGCTCAGGCGCCTGGCGGGGGGAGCCTCTCGCCGCCGCGAGCCGCTTCCGGCCGCGCAGCGTCCCTCGACCCCGTCCGTGGGGGATGGGGTCGAGGTGATCCGGGCGCGCTTCGCCCTCACACATCGCCACGGCCGCACCGCGCTTGGGGAGTGCGCCCGCCTCCTGGCGGAGCGTGGGGAACAGGTCCATCTGTCCGATACCCTGTGGCTGGATACGGAGACCACGGGTCTCGCCGGTGGGACCGGCACGCATGTGTTTCTCGTCGGGCTCGGGTCGTTCAACGGCACGACATTCACGATCGAGCAGTTTCTCCTCCGGCGGTTGAGCGCGGAGGGACGGTTCCTCTTGCTGATTCAAGAGAGCCTGGCCCGGGCCCGCCACGTCGTGACCTTCAACGGTCAGCGGTTCGATCTCCCGCTGCTCGAGGCTCGGTTCATCCTCACACGGCTCCGGCCCATCTCGATCGACCTCCACACCGACCTCATCCATCCAGCGCGACGGTTGTGGCATCGAGTCCTGGGAACCCACCGCCTGAGCATGCTCGAGGCGGAGATCCTAGGCGCCCCCCGTCCGGACGACATCCCAGGATGGATGATCCCTCAGACGTACGTCCAGTACCTGCGCTCGGCCGACCGCATGGCGCTCGAGCCGATCCTCTCACACAACCGGTCGGATCTGCTCGCGCTCCTCGGCCTGCACGCCCACGTGGCGCGCGTCTTGCGCGATCCCGACGAGGCAGGAGGGCCGATCGACTGGGAGGGCGCCGGAGTGCTCCTGGCCCGCAGAGGCAACCCCCGGCAGGCGGCGATGTGCTTCGAGCGGGCCCTCGCCGGTCCCGTGGAGGAGCGAGATCGATGGCGGGTGATGCGCCGGTGTGTCCGTCAGTACCGCGTCCTCGGCGAGGTCGGGCGACCGCGTGCCTTGTGGGAAGACGCGGCCCGGACCTGTTCCGACGCCGGTCACTATCGCCCACTCATCCTCGTGGAGGTCGCGAAGGCTCGAGAGCGGGCGGGGGATCCGGCAGGCGCGCGCGCGGCGGCCGAGGAGGCGCTCCGCATCGCGACCCACCACTCCTCGCTGTTTGTAGACCGCCTCAGGCGCCGGGTCGAGCGGCTCGATCGACGATCCGCCGCGCCTTCTTGACCGTGACGATTGCGCTTCGGTGTCCGTCTTGGCCGCCGCCATCGAACGTGTGAGTTATCGTGGCTCGTAGCAGGGGCCGATCACCGGGCACACCGTTGGTACGATCAGGGTTCCGTATTGATTGGTGGACGGGCTATTTAGTGGAACGTTAACTTGGGCGAACGTCACGGGAGGCATTGCCGTGATGGTAAGTCCCAGAACGAGCAGGGCTGTTACTAAGTACCGCATGACGCGTTCCTCCTTCGTGTCGATCTGGACTCCACCAGCATTGTGGCGCAACGACGCACCGCCGGCATCGTCCGTCTGGCCGTACGCCCCATTGTCCAATTGCTCTGCACAGTGGCCGATGGCATTGTCCGAAAGGGCTGCAGCTTCACCGTCCGTTCGGACGATGTGGGCACCACCCGGATTCTGGCACACTGTGGCAGGCATGAGGCTTTGCATACAAATCAAACTTGGAGGAGCGCAGATGAAAAAACCAGGAGGAGTCATGCAGAGTGCTGTTTGGGCAGTGGGTCTCAGCTTGATGGCCAGCCTTGTCCTTCCGGGGGTCGCCGGCGCGGCCACGGCGCAGGCGATCGACGAGGCTGCGAATCAGTCCCTCGCGATGTTCAAGTCGACGGTCAAAGGCGCCGACGAGCTCCTCCGTGACGCGAAGGCCTATCTCATATTTCCACGAGTCACGCAAGCGGGCATCGGGATCGGAGGCCAGTACGGCGAGGGCGTGCTGCGCATCGGGGGGCGGAGCGCCGGCTACTACAGCATCTCCGGCGGCTCGATTGGGATCACGTTTGGCGCGGAAACGAAGTCCGTCCTCCTCGCATTCACGGACGACCAGGCGCTGAAGCAGTTCCAAGCCAAGGCCCGGGCGGATCAATCATGGCAGTGGGGCATCGATGGGGCAGTCGCGCTCGTGGACGTGGGAAGCCAGGGCGACGTGAACAGCGCGACGATAAACCAGCCGATCGAGGGCTTTGTCTACGACCAGTCCGGGTTGTTCTTTAACCTGAGTCTGCAGGGAACGAAGATCGCGGAGCTGCAGCGGTAAGCCTGACCGACCCGCCGGCCCCCGAGGGCGGATGCGTGGCCGTCTGTATTCGATAACCGGACCATAGCGGCCAAGGCGCTCGTGTCCACGACGGAAGGCCGGGCCGGTGGACGCGCGCGCCCGGACTCAGTGAGCGGCAGGAGGCTACGGATAGACCTCTTCCCACCGGAGCACGAGCACGTTGGTCGGGAGCCGGAACAACGACCCGCCGCTTCCCCCATAGTGGATCTCGAGGAGGGCCCGGATGCTGCGGTTCTGAACCACGGTCGACGAGCCGGCTTGATGGATCTCCCCGGTCGACACGATCTGCCAGCGCCGGCTCTCGAAGTTCACGCCGCAGTTGAGCAGGCACTGCAGGGTGGTGCTGTACCAATACTCCTGTCCAGGCGTCGCCGGGTAGTTGGTCAGCCCGATCCCGCCCCCATCCTTGTTGGCCTTGAGTAGATAGATCTGATGCTCGATGCCCGCCTGCGCCAGGTAGTTGGCCCGAACGTCCCGATAGGCCGGGAGCGCCGCGCCGAATTCCGCGGTCGAGGTCAGCGCCAGTTCCAGCGTGATGGCCGAGAGAATCGTCACCACCAACATCGCCATTGGGAGCGCGAGCCCGCGTTCGTCGCGGAGCGCCTCGATCCATTTCATGGGCTGCGCCGGAACGCTTCGTCGGTCAGGGTGATGTCCGGCACGACCCCGTCGGGATCGATGACGACCAGGGCCACCTGCACGGCGCGCACCGGGGCCGTCGGGGAGCATGGGATGGACGCGTTCGTGGCGTCGAAGCAGGTCACGTTCAACGAACTGAACGGCCCGGCCAGCGCCGAAAGCGGGTCGGAGCGGCTCCCGGAGGATTCGCTGCCCAGGCTGGTGACCGGCTCGAGGGCCACCCGCGGCCTGACGATCATCGTTCGGTGCCGATGGTCCATCGTAGGAGCCGAGCCGTCCACCTGGCCGTACTGGTTCCCGCTCGACGCCTGCGCGTCGGTGACGGCGAGCTGCCACGTGGGTGGCTCCGGTGTCCCGGCGGGCCAGTACTTGGCCTGAAGCGAGGAGCCGACCAGGTAGAACCGGGCGTAGTAGCTTGCCCCGGGGATCACCGACCCCGGCACGCTCGCGAGGAGGGTCCCGGTCGTGCCCCACCCGCTTCCATAATACAGACCAAACGCACTGTTGTTGTTGTCCGCGGGGAGCAGCCGGTATCCCGCACCGGAATCGCTGAGACGGGCGCTTACCCCGGATTGGTTGCCGTTCCCATTGTCGGTCGCGTTGCCCCAGAACCCCCAGAACACCTCCACATCGGAGTGGGGGAGGGTCTTGGTCAGCTCCCGCCGGCCGGCGCCCAGAGACGCCTGGAAGACGAACCCATCGGTCGCGGATGTCGTATCCGTCCCCGGCAGGCTGTCGCGGCGGGCCCAACCGTCGAGGGCGGTGCCGTCCTGATAATCGAGGAACACGTTGGATCCGTACGCCGGTGGGTTGGCATCGGCCAGGTTGCCGTAGTCAAGGTAGTAGTTGGGATCGGAGCCGAACCCGCCGATCGCCGTCTGCAGGGGAAACCAGATCGTCGTGGCCGCGGCGTTCCAGGCCGAAATCGGATCGAGAACCCGGTCGAGCTCGACCATGGCGCTGCCATTCCAGTACCGCACCCGGATATCGTCGCCCCCGGCCAGGCTCTTTCCGGCCGCGACCAGGGCGGCGTGGTTCAGGGTGACCGCCACGGCGTAGCCCGCGGGCAGCGCGGTCTGGGCCTGTATGGTGATCCGCCTCCGGTAATCGTAATTGGCGCTCCAACGATACTCGATGTTGTGGGTCACGGTGTTGAGCGAGTACTGGACGGATGGCTCGGCGCCGGTCCCATCGCCCCACGACAGCGTGAACCCGATTTGTCCCGGGGCCAGGGTTCGAAACGATTCTGCCGCGCGCATCTCGCGAATCAATCGGTCGAGCGCGACGCGGCCATTGCGGATCATGACCTGGCGCCGGCGGGCATAGTCTGACCCCTGCTGCCCGCTGGTCAGCAAAGGGAGGAGGGCGCCCACGACCATGGCCATGAGGAGGACGGTCACGAGCACCTCGACGAGCGCGAGGCCCTCCTGCCGGCTGCGTGGAAACCGGCCGCTATGGGCGCGAGGTGACTTTGGCATCGTATCGGATCTGAGGGCCCCCGGCATCGCAGGCCCCGTGCCCGGTGTGGTCGACGCAGGCGGTCACCGAGACGTCGACGAGCGCGCCCACGCCCCGGGTGGTGGTCGACGTCTCTGTCGTCACGCTCCAAATGAGGAGGCACCGGGGGAGGTCCGAGCATGCCGCCGCGCCTCCTGGCACGCCGCTCGTGTTGGTGCGAAGGCTATTGGTGAGGGCTTCCATCTTTCGCACGGCGACCGTGCCCAACTGCAGGGTCACTTCATCCGCCTGATCGTCCGCGATGAGCCCGGGCATCATCTGCATCAACGGCACCAGTGCCACGCCGATGATCATGGCGGCGACGATGACTTCGATCAGGCTGAACCCGTCCTCCCTCCTCATGGCCCGGTCTCCTGCACGTAGCCGGTCGCCCCAACCACCCGGACCTGGGCGGTGGCCGAGCCTGCCGTGAGGATCACGGTGGCATCGGACGACGCCGCGCCGCTGGGATCGAAGGTGATCTGCGGGGTCCCGATCACGGTGAGCCCGACAGGGAAGACCTTGGGGAAATCAGGTGCGGAAGTTCCGCCTTGCGGCGTCACCGTGTACGAGGTAAACGGTCCGGCCCCGGGGGAGAAGGTGACCACATAGCTCGTCCGCCCTGCGATCGCCAGCTGGCGGGCAAGCGCCAGATCGGCGGCCACGCCGCGCGCCGCCTGACCGGCCGGGACCTGCGCGGGCACCATCAATTGCGGCACCGCGATCAGCGACAACACGGCCAGTACACCCACCGCGACCAGCACTTCGGCCAGTGACGCTCCCCGAGAGACCAACCCAGCCACCTGGATCGGCCGGAGGCCGCTATCCCGCGGAGGCCGATGGCGTTGAGGCGGCCCGCAATCCTGCAGCCACCCGACCGCTACTTCGTGCGGCAGAGGGTGGAGCTGTAGTTGCTGATGAAGGTCGAGTTGTCCTTTGTAAACGGATCGACCGGCGAGCCGTCTGGGAAGTAGGTCGTGTCGGCCAGGAACGCGGTGATCGACGCGTCCGGACCGCTCGGCGGGCAGACCCCGTTTCGGTACTGGTAGAGCGACAGCGCCGTGTTGATCGCGGCGACGTTCGACGAGCGGACCGCGGTCTGCGCGTCGCTCTGCGTCCCGAAGTAGTTCGGCAGCGCCACAAGGGCCAGGATCCCCAGCAGCAGCACGACCGCCAGGACCTCCAAGAACGTGAAGCCAGACTCACTGGATACCCTACGAATCATGACCGTCCTCCTTCCCGCGGCCCCGCACGCTCATTTCGTGCGACAGGTCGTGGGGCTGTAGTTGGTGATGAACGTCGAGTCGTCTTTCGTATACGGATCCATAGGCGCGCCGTCCGGGAAATACGCGGTGTCGGCCATGAACGCCGTGAAGGTCTCTTGTCCGGCCTGACCCGGGCATGATCCGTTGTTCCGGTACTGATAGAGCGACACCGCCGTATTGATCGCGGCCACGTTCGATGCGCGGACCGCGGTCTGCGCGTCGCTCTGCGTGCCAAAGTAGTTCGGCAACGCGACCAGGGCCAGCACCCCGAGCAGCAGCACGACGACCAGCACCTCGATGAATGTGAAGCCTGCCTCCCCCGATGTTCTCCGCATCGTGATCTCCTCCATGTCTGTCCGGATTCGCACACCCTCGGGCTGTCAGTGGGCCAGCCCCCGCGCCAGCCCAAACATAGGCAGATACAACGCCATCAGAATCACTCCGACGAAGGCGCCGACCAACAGGATCAGAATCGGTTCGAGCAGGGTCAGGAAACGGCGCATGCGCACGTCGAATTCCCGGTCCAGGATCGCCGCCGCGCGCGCCACCATGAGGTCCAGCCGTCCCGTCTCCTCTCCGACGCTGACCATCCGAAGGAACATCGGCGTGAACCATCCGGAGACGCGCATCGCCTCCGAGAGCCGCCGCCCCTGGATCACCGACCGGCTCAAGCCCTCCACCATCGACGCGAACTCCGGGGGTCCGCCGATCGCTCCCGCGACCTCGAGGGCGGAGAGCAGGGGAACCCCGCTCCCGAGCATCATCGACATCGAGTGGGCGAACCGGCCGAGGAGCGCGGTCTGCGCCAGGACCCCGGCGTGTGGCAGCCGGAGCACGATTCGCTGCACCGTCGCTCCGCCCGTCTGCCGGAGCCACCGGCGCGCCTGCGGGAGGAACAGCAGGGCACCGGCCGAGATCGTCACGGGGAGCCCCACACGGGCCGTCCGGCTCCACGCCAGCAGGACTCGCGTCAGGAAGGGGAGGGACGCCCCGGCCCGATGGTAGACGCGCTCGAACGCCGGGATGATGTAGATGAGGAAGATGCACAACACGAAGGCGGCCATCGAGAGGACCATGGCCGGGTAGATGAGGACGTCCCGGATCTTCTTGCGGAACTCGAGATCGCGCTCGAGGAACGTGGCCAGGCGCTCCAACGCCAGGTCGAGCCGCCCGCTGGCCTCGCCGTTGGTCACAATGCCGCGGTAGAGGGGGGAGAAGAGCTCCGGATACCGCCCCAACGCCTCCGAGAACCGGCGGCCTTCCTGAATTTCTTGCGACAGCTCGTGCAGGACGTCCCGCATCTGCAGCTCGGTCGCCTGATCGCCGAGCACCTCAAGCGCCTGCATGAGCGGCAGACCGGCGTTCAGCAGCATGGAGAGGTCGTACGTCAGCATCGCCACATCTGCGGGGCCGATCCTGCGCCGTCCGAGCCTCGCCGCTCCGGCGCCCGGCATCGTCGAAGCCATCGCCGTCCCGGGCCGCGAGACCGCCGGCCGCCCTCGGGGGCGAAGCGGAAGCACGCTTCGCTGCATTCGCCCGGCGTTATCGATCCCGGCCACTAACTCGCCTCCACGATCATGAGACGCTGCAACTCCTCGATACTGGTCACCCCGTCCAGGACCTTTCGGATGATGGCCCCCCGCAGCGTCTGCATCCCTTCCGAAACGGCCGCCTCCGTAATCGCGCCCGCGGGTTTTCGCGCGAGGACCAGTTCCCGGACGGTGTCCGTCATCACCATGAGCTCAAACGCTCCGGTCCGTCCCTTGTAACACAGGTTGGCGCACTCCGCACACCCGGACCCCGCGGACAGCCTCAGGGGGGTGTCGATGGGGAGACCGAGGATCCTGAGGTCGGCGTCTCGCGCCTGGTACTGGCCCTTGCATGCCGTGCAGAGGATCCTGATCAGCCGCTGCCCCACGACGGCGAGCACCGATGATGTCAAGAGATAGGGCTCCACGCCCATGTCCAGGAGCCGTACCAGCGCACCCGCCGCGTTGTTGGTGTGGAGGGTGGTGAGCACCAGGTGGCCGGTCAGCGCTGCGTGGACGGCGATCGATGCCGTTTCGGGATCGCGGATCTCCCCGACCATCACCACATCAGGGTCCTGCCGCAGCAGGGCGCGCAGGCCGATCCCAAACGTGATCCCGGATTTCTCCCGGACCGGGATCTGCGTGATCCCGGGCAGCCGGTACTCGATCGGATCCTCGATCGTCATGATGTTGCGCACGCGATCGTTGATGTGACTGATCGACGCATATAGGGTCGTGGTCTTCCCGCTGCCGGTGGGCCCCGTGACCAAGATCATGCCATGCTGACGGCTCAGCAGCGATTGCAGGGGCTCCTGCTGCTCGGGAAACAGCCCCAGCCGCTCCAGACCCACCAGCACCTGCCGGTTGCTCAACAAACGCAGCGCCACCCGCTCGCCATAGGCCGTGCCGACCGTGGCGATCCGGAGATCGTATTCGCGGCTTTCGATGTCGACGAGGATCCGACCGTCCTGCGGACGGACCCGCTCGGCGATGTCCATGCCGGCCAGCACCTTGAGGCGGGAGGTCACCCCCTCGGCGACCGCTCGGGGGAGTGTGGCCTTGTCCAACAGCAAGCCATCGATCCGGACGCGCACACGGGTCTGGTCCGCCTCGGGCTCGATGTGGATATCGGTGGCCCCGATGCGCACCGCATCGCGGATGATCGTGTTGACGACGCGGACGACCGGGGAGGCGTCGTAGGTGTCGGCGACCGCCACCGCGGCGTTTTCCACCGGGTCGCTCTCTGCTTGCTCGACGGCGACTTCCAGCAGGCTCTCGCCGACCTTGCGGGTCACATCGAAGAACTTGGTGACGGCCCACCCGAAGTCACCTTCGGTGATCAGAAACGGCCGCACCCGCCCACCCAGATACTTGCCCACCGTGTCGATCGCCATGATATCGCTCGGGTCGAGCATCGCCAAATGGATCTCGCCGTCCATCCGGGCGATGGGCACGACTTTGTGCTCCATGATCACGCGCTCGGGGAGGCTGCGCACCAGATGCTCGTCGATCGCGCGCGTGCTGAGGTTGACGTAGGGAACGCCGCGCTGCAGCTCCAGCATCTTGCCCAGGACCTGCTTGGAGACGTAGCCCCGGTCGAGCAAGATCGCGCCCAGCCGTTCGGCGGTGCGGGCCTGCTCGGCAAGCGCTTCCTGCAGCTGCGCGTTGGTCATGTGGCCGGCCTCGACGAGCATGTCGCCGAGCAGCTTTCGCCGGGGTGCAGCACTGTACCGCGCCTCGCCGTGCATACTGGTCCGGCGCGTCAGGTTTCCGAATCGGGCCAGCGCCCGCAGCTCGGCCTCGACCTCGGAGACCGGGGCCGACAGCAACGTAGCCAGGCCGGTCGCAGTGACCTCGTCCTCCTTGAGGTTGTCATCAAGGAGCGCGAGCAGGCGGCGCTGAAGCGGCTGATCAGGTGTGAGGACCATTCGCACGCTCCGCGATATGTACGACGCTTCCTCTCAGACATGGCCAGGCAGGGCCAGCCAAAGACGGCCCAGCCGATGCACGATCCGGAAGGTGCATATAGGAAATATGCACATTTTGGGAGACTTTCAGACCTCCCCACGGGACACGGCCCGCCCCGCAGGATTGACAGTCGATCGTCCGGACGGGGAGGGGGACGGCTGGCGCACGGCGCAGGAGGGCAAAATGCTCAATGAGAACCACCTACGATGCGAACTCCGACATCGACATTCTGGACGAGGTGATCATGAAGCGCGCTCTGATTACCGGGATCACAGGACAGGATGGGTCGTATCTCGCGGAACTCCTGCTGTCCAAAGGCTACGAGGTGCACGGCCTCATCCGCCACGCCTCGACGTCGAACACCCACCGCATCGAGCACATCTCGCAGGATCCGAATAGGAGCGCCCATTTTGTGCTCCACAACGGAGATCTCGGGAATCCGGGCGAGCTGGCCAATCTGCTCGGGGTCGTCCAACCCGACGAAGTGTACCATCTCGCCGCGCAGAGCCACGTGAAGGTCAGCTTCGAGATGCCCGAGTACACGGGCGATATCACGGGGCTCGGAACGACGAGGATGCTCGAGGCGATTCGACGGAGCGGTATCAAGACACGGTTCTACCAAGCCTCGACCAGCGAGATGTTTGGGAATTCCCCCGCGCCGCAAAACGAGGACACACCGTTCCGGCCGCGCAGCCCTTACGCCGCGGCCAAGGTCTACGCGCACTGGATGCTCGTGACGTACCGAGAGAGCTATGGGCTCTTTGCCACGAGCGGCATCCTATTCAACCATGAGAGTCCTCGTCGAGGCGAGACGTTCGTCACCCGCAAGATCACCCGTGCGCTGGCATCGATCCTCGCCGGGAGAAGCCACCGCCTCTCGTTGGGGAATCTCGACGCCAGCCGGGACTGGGGCTATGCGCCCGACTACGTGGAGGCGATGTGGCTGATGCTCCAGCAGGAGCGACCCCAGGACTATGTGATCGGGACCGGCGAGACCCACACCGTCCGAGATTTCCTGGAGGAGGCGTTCGGGTACGTCGGGCTCGCCTGGCGGGACTATGTGGCGACGGATCCGCAGTACATGCGGCCGCTCGAGGTCCCGATGCTGGTGGCGGACAGCACGAAAGCCAAAAAGGTCCTCGGGTGGCAGCCGAGAATCAGCTTCAAAGAATTGGTGCGGGTGATGGTGGACTACGACGTTGCGGCGATCGGACTAGAGCCCCCCGGGGCAGGCCGGAAGGTCCTGGAGCAAAACGACTTTGGGTGGGATCGGTGGGACACTGGCATTCTCGCCGCGAAGCGGTCGGCGCCGAAGGATTTGGGTTAGGGGAACCGCACCGTCACCGGCAGCCTGCCCTGGGCGGGCACCGTCCCCGCAAGCACATCCGCAGCCGCCTTGAGTGAGGCGGGATCGGCTCCGTAGACGGCCAGGCAGGCACACGTCGGGTCGACGGCCGTCAGGGGATAGGGGACATCGACCGCCACCGCGACCGTGGGCCCCTGTCGTGCGGCGGCCTGTGTCACCTGGCGAACCCGATCCCGGCGCGAGGGATCCTCTCCGATGGCTCCGCCGATAGGCACGACGATGGCGCCCCGCCCCGAGCCCCGAGCCTCCCACCGGCCATCACCGTCGAGCGCCACCGTCGTGGCCGGGCGCCCTGCAGCGTGCAAGGCCCCCGCCAAGCGGTCCGTGGTCTCTCGGGAGGCGAGGCCGGCGGCCACGTACACCGGCCCCGGCGGCAGCGGAATGATCCCATCCCGAGTCACAACGAGCGTCGCGGCCGCGGCGGCGACCTGGTCGGCGAGGGCGAGATGCGACGGGCACCCCGCCAGCCGCTCGGCATCCGCCTCGGAGACGCGGGCGCGGTCGAAGAGCCCCAGGCGGCGTTTGGCGGCGCCGATGCGCTCCGCCGCCTCTCGTATGCGCCCGGCGGGAATGCGGCCATCGCGGGCCGCCGCGCGCACCGCGTCGAGGGCTTCCCACTGCGCCTCCACTGCGCCCAGCGCGAGCACAACATCGACGCCCGCGCGCACGGCCTGCACCGCGGCGTCTCCGGGCGCGTGCCGGCCGGCGATCGCCTGCATCCGCATGGAATCGCTGACGACGAGCCCGCCGAATCCCCACTCCTTCCTGAGGAGCGCGATGATCCGGGCCGAGAGCGTCGCGGGATGATCGGGATCGAGCGCCGGATACACCACGTGCGCGGTCATCACGGCGGCCACGCCGGCGTGGACGGCCTCCCGGAACGGCAGGAGTTCGACCGCATCCAACCGATCCCGCCGGTGGGAGACGATCGGTAGGGCCAGGTGCGAGTCGAGCAGGGTGTCTCCGTGCCCGGGAAAGTGTTTCGCGGTGGCCAGCACCCCGGCGGACTGCGTCCCCGCGATGGCGGCGACGCCGAGCCTAGCGACACGCGCAGGGTCTTCTCCGTACGAGCGCACCCCGATCACGGGATTCGCGGGATTGCTGTTGACATCGAGGACCGGGGCGAAGTTGAGATGGATGCCCGCGGCGCGCAGTTCGCGGGCCGTGGCCTCGGCGGCGCGGGCGGCGAGGGTCTCATCGGCTGCGGCCCCGAACGCCATCGCGCTGGGGAACCAGGTCCCCCGCAGGCGGACGACCGGGCCCCCCTCCTGGTCCACCGACACGAGCAGGGGAGGATGGCCGGCCTCGGAGGCGAGGCGTTGAAGCGCGTTGGTCAGGCGGGCGATCTGGCCGGGTCCTTCGACGTTCTTGTCGAACAGGATCACGCCGCCTACTCCACCGTCCACGATGAGGCGCTCGATCTCATCCGACGGCTCGGGGCCGGAGAAGTCAACCGTAAACAGCTGGCCGACCAGCGCGTCCGGATTCATACCAGGATCATACCCGAAGCCGCAGTACGCCGGACCGGGGCGATGCTGGGGCTCATGCCACGGCCACCTCGATCTCGAACAACCGCTCCCACGGAAATCCGATAGTCGTGACGGCGATCCGCCGCCCAAAGCACGCCACCAGCGCGGGGACGAACTCTCCCTCGAACCAGCGGCGGGCGGCCGCGGTGCACGCGTCCAGGGCAGCGCCGAGATGCGCCGGGGTGGCTCCAGGATATCGCGGCACGACGTCTGCGGCGAGCCGCTGCCGCACGTCCGCCTGATACGCCCAGTCATCGAGGAAACGGATGAGGGTGAACACCTGGCTGTCCGGGCCAGACGGCAGCAGCGCCTGGGCGAGCGCCATCCCGATCGTGTTGCTCGCCGTGTTCCAACCGCCGTACGCTCGCATCGCGGCCGCTCGGGGGACCTTAAGGAGCTGCTCGACGAACGTCCGGTCGGCTCCGTTGCTGTAGCGGACGTCCGCCACCGCAAACGGATGGTCGCAGGCCGCCGCCGCGGCCATCGCGCTCAGAAACGGGACCAGCACCTGCGGGTCGTACGGCTCCTGAAACGGCGCCTCCTGTTGAGTCCCGGGAAAGTTGTGAACGAACAGCGTCAACGTCTCTCCGCGTTCGACGCGTCGGGCCCCCACCGTCAGGATGTGCGAAGTGAGCGTGCGGTCGAGGCTCTGGCCCTCATATCTGGGAATCGCGTCCCGGTGATCCGGGTAGGCGTACACCACCCGGACTGGGGGGGTCTGCCCCTGTGCGGCCAGTTGCGCCCGCGCGAGCAACCGGACCGCCAGTTCGTCGGTGCCGTAGGACACCCACGCGCGCAGCGCAACACCCCGGTCGACGATCGCCGCCTCGACCGCCCGAAGGTCGCGCCGGGTGAGGCCGTATTCCGCGGCATCGTCCTGCCCGATCAAGAGACCGTCTACTTCTCCCCGTGAGGCGTGGGCGACGAGAGCGAGGAGGACCGTGAGATTTCTTGTGCGGCGGGCCAGGACGTCCGCCAGGACCGTACGCGGGAGCGCGGCCCGCGCGGAGGCGGCCTGTTCCTGCGATGCCGCGGCCCCGGTCTCCGCGAACCGATCTGTGTGGTACGAGTACGCGAAGATCTCCGGCCCGTGCTCGGACCAGTACTCCGGCTCCTCACTGGCGTCGGCGGTGCAGGGCAGACGCAAATTGCTGGCCGACACCAGGATCTGCCGGTGCGGCGCCCGCCGCCTCGCGTCGGCGAACCGGGCGGCCAGCCGGAGACATCGATCAAGGGATTCATGACCGATGCGCGAGGGCACCAACCCCCCGTAGATCAGGAGCTCGGCCGAGGCGATCAGCACATCCGCGTCCGCGCCCTCGCCCTCAACCCAGCCCCAGAGCGCCTCGACGTCCGCGGGGTGGCGGCGAACACCCAGCATCGCGCGCGGAGGAGTGGCGACCTCGATCCCGGCCGCCCCCGCGAGCGCGAGGAACGCTCCGCGCGTCACCGGACGGTCGTCGAGTGGGAGGAACGCCACCTTCATGCGGCCCTCACTTCACGGCTCCGATGGTGATCCCCCTCAGGAAATACCGCTGCAGCAGGAGGAACACGACGATCATCGGCAGGGTCATCACCACCGCGCCGGCCGCCACATACCGGGTGTTGTGCGCGAACAATCCGGACAAGTAGAGGAGGCCGACGGCGAGCGGATATTTGTCGGGCGACTTGAGCACGATGAGCGGCCACAGAAACGAGTTCCAGTACGCGGAGAACTCGATGATCGCGAGGGTGGCAAGGGCGGGGGACACGAGGGGGAGCATGATCTGCGCCCACACTCGGAGTTCGCTCGCGCCGTCGATCCGGGCGGCGTCCTCGATCTCGTTGGGGATGGTCAGAAACGCCTGTCGGAGGAGAAAGATCCCAAACACGCTCGCCGCGCTCGGGAGGTAGACCGCGGCGTACGTGTCGATCAGATGCAGCCGCATCATGGTCACGAAGTTGAGGATCAACCCCACGTGCTGCGGCAGCATCAAGCTTCCCACGATCGCGTAGAAGATCAGATCGCGCCCGGGGAAGCGCATGCGGGCCAGCGGGTATCCGGCGAGCGCGCTGACCACCACGGTCATCGCGATACCCATCCCGGTGATGTATGCGGTGTTGAGGAAAAACCGCCCGATCGGCATCGTCTGCCACACCCCGACGTAGTTGGCGAGGGTCGGTGGACGCGGGATGATCACCGGCGGAAACGAGAACACGGTCCCGCTCCCCCGCAGCGAGGTGGCGAGGAGCCAGACAAATGGGAACGCCGTCACGACCGCGATGAGCACGAGGACCACGGATTGGGCCGCGGCCGCAACCCGCCGCCTTGTCCGCCGGACCCGGGCGGCCCCCGACTCGGCCGTGTGCGGAGTGCGGGGTGCCTCAATAATAGGAGAGCCCTCCCTCCCGGAGCAGCCGGAAACCGGCGACCGACAGACCGATGGTGACCGCGGCCAGGACCACCCCCAGGGCGGCGGCGTAGCCCAGATGAAGCGCGCCGAAGGCCTGATCAAACATGTAGTAGAACATCGTGTACGTGGAATACACCGGTCCGCCGCTCGTCATGACGTAGACCTCTTCGAACACCCGGAGCGCCGAGATCGCCGACAGCGTCGTCGCGAGCAGGATGCTGGGGCGGAGCAGGGGCAGGGTCACGTGGCGCAACTGCTGGACCGCGGTCGCGCCGTCGATCGCGGCGGCCTCGGCATACCCGGGTGGGATGGCCTCCAACCCCGCGAGATAGATGACCATGTAATATCCCAGGCCCTTCCAGAGCGTGACAAACATCACCGCGTACAGGGCGATCCCGGGGCTGGCGAGCCAATGGACGGGGGCACCGACCACCCCGAGCCGCAGGAGAATGAAGTTGACCAGCCCGGCATCGTCGTACAGCCACCGCCACAGAATCCCGACAACCACGATCGAGGTGACGACCGGCAAATAGTACGCCGCGCGCAGCCACCCGAGACCGCGGGTCGAGCGATGCACCCAGATCGCGAGGACAATGGCGCACCCCTGCAGCACGGGGACGACGGCCAGGTACTTGATGCTGTTCTCGAGCGCGATCCAGAAGTACCGGTCGGTCCACAGCGCGCGAAAGTTCGCGAGCCCGACAAAGCGAGGGGGCGTGATCACATCATACTCAAACAGGCTCAAGGCGGTCCCGAACGTGACCGGATAAAACGTGAACACGCCGAGCAGCAGGAGCGCGGGCAGGAGGAACAGATACGCCGTGAGGATGCGGCGGCCGGTCCGCGCAGCCGGCAGAGAGCGCGCTAGAGTTTGGCGTTCCACTCCTTGACCGCCCAGTCCAGCGCCTGCTGCGGGGTCATCCGGCCGAAGAACGCGCTCTCGATCGTCTCGCGAAACACCCGGAACAGCTCGTCGCTGTGGGGGACGACCACCGTGAGATCCCGGGCGATCCCCAGCTCGCCCGCCGCGATCGCCCGTGCCTGCTCCTCGGGCGTGGCCCCCCCTCGGGTAAAGTACGAGTCCCGCGCGGCCGCCAGGGTCGACGGGAAGATGACCACGAGGTGGCAGAAGGCGAGCTGGTTCGTGTCGTTCGTCACGAACAAAGCGAACTCCACCGCCTCCGCCCGGTGCCGGCTTTGCAGCGGCACGGCCAACGCCATCGTGGGCAGATCGAGCACGCGAGCGCGCCCCAGCGGATACGCGGCCACACGAGTGTCCTTGTACACGTCGGGGCTGTCCGAGCGGACGCGGAGGAGGAACTGCGGCCCGGTGGTCAGCATCGCCAGCTGCCCCGCCGCGTACCGCTCGGTGGCCCCGAGATACCCGCGCTGCAGCGTGTCTGCGGGAAACGCGTCCCGCTTGAACAGGGCGACGTATCGGGCCAGCAGGCGGACGTGATCTGGCCCGTTGAACACCGCGCGCCGGCGGTCCGGACTGAGGATCGGGAGCCCATCCTCTTGGAATACCCGCAGAAACCGGATCCCGTCTACGTTGGGCATAAAGCCGTAGATCCTCGTGCGTTCCTTGATCGCCGTCGCCGCCTGGATGAACGCGTCGTCGGACGCCGGGGGATGCGCGGGATCGAGGCCGGCGCGGCGGAACACGGTCTGGTTATACGCGAGGATGTTGGGGACGACGTACCAGGGGATCCCGTAGACGCTCCCGAGATACCGCGCCGAGCTCCAGATATTGGGAAAGTACCGGGCGCGAGCGGTCGCGGGCACGGCCGCATCCATATCGACCAGCGCATGCGCCTGGGCCATCCGCACGGTGCCCTCGGTGTTGAGATTGACGACATCCGGGGCGACACCGCCTGCGACCGCCGCGAGGAGTTTCTGGTCGATCGCCTGGGCGGGGACGTCGATCCACCGGATCGTCACCGCGGGATGGGCGCGCTCGTACTGCGCGATGAGGCTCTGAATGTAACTGGTGAAAAACGGCTGGAGCGAGATCGTCCAGAACTCGATGCGCGCCTGCGGGGCCGCGGCGGCAACGCCGGAGGTCGAGAGGAGCGCAAGGCAAAGGGCGGCGAGGCTGCGTCGTATGGTGGGGTTGTTCTGCAACACTGCCTAGCGGGTTCGCTGCGCGGCGGGCGCGTTCCTGCGGTCCAGCCCCTCGGGGGGATCCCGGGCGCGCCGATGCGAAACAGTGACTCCACTGCCGGCGCTGATGCGAGCCGGATCCGAGGGGTGGAGCGATCGATGGGCGATTCGAGCGACCTGTTCAGCCTTGACGGGCTCGTCGCAGTGGTCACCGGGGCCGGCCGCGGGATCGGCCGCGGCGTGGCCGCGGCGCTCGCCGGCGCGGGCGCAGACATCGTTGCGGTGAGCCGGCGCCCCGCCGAGACCCTCGCCTCCGACGTGACGCGTCTCGGAAGAGCGTGCCATCTGGTGACGGCCGATCTGGAGAACCCAGAGCAGGTCGAGACCGTCATCCCCCGTGCGGTGGCCGCAGCATCGCGCGTGGACATCCTCGTCAACAACGCCGGGATGATCGCCCGGGGACCCGCGCTCGAGGTCTCCCTCGATGCCTGGCACCGCGTGCTCCAGGTCAATCTCCACGCCGTGTTCCGGTTGTGCCAGGCGGCGGCCAAAGACATGCTCTTGCGGAAGCGGGGCAAGATCATCAATATCGCGTCGTTGATGAGCTTCGAAGGGGGGATCCTGGTGGTCCCGTACACCGCAAGCAAGGGGGCTGTGGGGCAGCTGACTAAGGCGCTCGCCAACGAATGGGCTCCCCGAGGCATCAACGTCAACGCCATCGCGCCCGGCTATATCGCCACCGACCTGACGCGACCGCTGCAGGAGGACGGGACCCGCAATCCGGCGATCCTGACGCGGATTCCCGCCGGGCGGTGGGGGCGGCCCGAGGACCTCGGAGGGGCAGCCGTGTTCCTAGCCTCGGCGGCCTCCGACTACGTTCATGGACACCTCCTGGCCGTCGACGGCGGATGGCTCGCACGATAACCTCCGGGCAATGACCGTTCGGCGTCTCAGGGCGGCCGCCGGCCACGTGCTGGACTGGCTGGTGCTGCTGGGGGTCCTGGGACTCATCGCCAATACGGCGTTCCAGGGACTCGTCTTTCTGCCGGAGACCGGGTTCCCGAGCCGGGTACCGCTGGCCGCCTTTGAACGGATGACGGCGCTCGTTGGTGCGGGCGCGCTCGTGCGGTGGCTGGTCCTCGGCGGGCGGGTCCTGCCGGGTGCGCTGTTGTGGGGCCTCTCCGCAGTCACGGCGCTCGGAGTGCTGGCGCTTGCGACCTCGACCGACCTCTACGGGACGCGGGACGCGGTGCTCTTCCTCGCATCCGTGGTCGTGGTGGCGCTCACCGTCATGATCGCGGCGACGGACGGCGTAAAGACACGGGTCTTCCTCGTCGGGCTCCTGCTGGTGAGCCTCGGCGAATCGATCATCGGGCTGGCCCAGTACGCGGGCGGTGTGGCCACGCCCGTCTACTGGCTCAGCCGCGCCTTCGCCGGAGCGATCCGTACCCGCATCCACGGAACCCTCACCAATCCGAATGTGCTCGCCGGTTTCCTGCTCATTGGCATCGGCGCGACCGCGCTTCTCGCAGTGGATCTCGCGGGGAGGAGACGGCTCTTTCTCCTCGCGGCGCTGTGCGTAGAGATCGCCGCCCTTGCGCTCACGTACTCACGCGGAGGGTACGCGGGCCTCGCCGCGTTTGCGATCCTGGGTGCGGCGCTCCTCTGGCCCGTCCGCCGGCGTGCGTGGCCCGTCTGGCTCACCATCGCCGTGATCGCCGCCGCGGCCGCGCTCGCGCTCCCGTCGGTGGGCCTGCGGGCCGGAAGCGTCACGCTCGACGAAGGCGACACCGCCCAGAGCCGCCTGTTCATCTGGCGAACGGCGATCCGGATGTGGGAGACCCACCGCCTCTGGGGCACGGGGCTCGGGTCGTTCAACGCCGCATATCCCCCCTTCCGACCGCTGGGAGTGATGACCACCTACGCGGCGCTCAGGATCCCCGGCTCGGCCCACAACGACTACCTGCAGGTGATCGCCGAAACCGGCCTAGCCGGCGCGGGCCTCATTGTCTTCGCGATGGCCTGGGGAGTGTGGCGGGCAGCCCGCCGGTATCGGGCCGGCGGTGATGGCGATCGAATCTGGCTCGGCACGTGGGCCGCGTCGATCGGGGGCGTGGGGGTCGTGAGCCTCGCCAACTCCACGATCACCGTCATCCCGAGCGCCGTCATGGTGGCGGCATTGACCGCGGCCGTTGCCGCCCACGTAACCCTGGAACATCCTCCGCTCCGATTCGACAAACGCCTCTTGTCGCTGCCGCTCGCCGCCGCGCTGATAGCGATCCCTCCGCTGCTCTCACCACTGATGCAGAGTTCGGCCTATCGCGAGGAAGCGGGCCGCGACGTCAGGGCGGGCCGATACGCCGATGCCGTGGAAGCGTTCCGCCGGGCCGCCGCGGCCGATCCGCTCAACGGCGACCTCCTGCCGTACTTCGGGGATCTCATGGCCGACCTCTACCTGCGCCGAATCGACACCAGCCTGGGACCCTGGCAGGCGGCCAGAGCGGAAGCGGCGGCGCTGTACGAGCAGGCCGAGCGGGTGAGCCCATGGGACGGCTATCCACGCGCCGCACTGGGGAGGCTCCGCCGAGCGGAAGGGTGGTATGCGGATGCGGTCGCGGCGTTCCAAGACGCGATCGCCCTCGATCCGTACTCCCCCCGGTACCGTCTCTGGCTCGGAGAGACGTTTGCGGAGATGGGAGACAGACGCTGGGCCGCGGAGCAACTTCGGGAGGCCGTGCGGCTCTACCCGATCGAGATGCTCGTCATCGAGCGCCACGAAGGCCACAGCGCGTGGTATAGGCAAGACCAAACCGACCTAGCCCAGGCCCACCGGCTCCTGAGCCGGGTCGGCGCGATGGCTCCCTAGCGGGTCATTCTACGCGACCGAGCGCCCGGAGCACCCTCAACGGCGTGATCGGCAGTTCGGTGATGCGCACACCGATCGCGTTCGCGACCGCGTTGGCGATCGCCGCCGCGGTCGGAATGATCGGTGGCTCGCCCACGCCCTTCACCCCGAGGTTATT
Organism: bacterium; assembly: GCA_035703895.1. Taxonomy (NCBI): domain Bacteria; species bacterium. Next base: position 33,588 of record DASSXJ010000233.1, read on the forward strand.
GGCTATCGGATCGGGGATGTTGACCGCGAGCGCATCGATCTCCGGCAGCATGGACAGCCGCGGCACCGCGTACGCGTCGAAGCCCAAATCGAGGACATTCCCTGTCTCAGGATCGGTGGCGTGGTCCTCGCTGAGCCCGAATCCCAGTCCCTGGATCACGCCGCCGTGGATCTGGCTGGTGTACTGGAGCGGGTTGATCACCCGGCCAACGTCGTGGCACGCCGCGATCTTGAGGACGGTCACCCCGCCGGTCTCGGTATCGACCTCGACTTCAGCGAACTGCGCGCCCCACGTGCGAATCGTGACGTCGCTCGGGTTCGCGCCGCGGAATCCGCGCCCGGTGATGGTGAAGTTCCCCATCCGCGCGGTGAGTTCGGCGATGGAGATCTTCCGGTCGGGAACGCCGGCCACGTGGAGGTGGCCGGCGGCGAGCCTGACGTCGGTCGGCGCGGCTTCGAGCACCGAGGCGGCGGCATCGATGAGGTGCCGGCGCGCCTCCTCCACGGCCATGCGGACCGCCGGCCCGCACGAGGAGATCGTCTGGCTGCCCGCGGAGAGGGGGCTGTACGGAAAGTCGGTGTCGCCGAGGGCCACCGTGATGCGGTCGACCGGCAGGCTCAACACCTCGGCGGCGATCTGGGTGAGCGCCGTCTTGGCACCGGTCCCGATATCCTGCGTGCCGATCCGCACCTCGGCGGTCCCGTCCACGTTCAGCCGCACCTCGGCGTAGGCCGGAGGCGAGCCCGCCCCGCCCCATAACTGGCTGGCCATCCCGATCCCGCGATGCGTCCGTCCGTCGCGCACCGGGTGCGCAGGGGTGGGAGCGCGCCGCGTCCACCCGATCGAGCGCGCGCCGAGCTGGTAGGCTTCGCGGAGGAACTTGCTCGAGTACGGCCGCTGCTGCACCTGGTCCTCTTCCGCGAAGTTCCGCAGCCGGAGGTCCATCGGATCCATCCCGAGCCGGTCGGCCAGCGCTTCCATCGCGCACTCCAGCCCGACCGTGGCCTCGACATATCCGGGGGCGCGGAACGCCGCGGCCGGGCCGGTATGCGTGTAGACCGAGGCCGTGTCCGTCCGCACGTTCGGGCAGGCATACAGCTCTTTCGGAGGGCCCGAGAGGGGCGTGGAGATGGCGCGGTAGGCGCCCACATTCGACAGCCCCCAGTAGTCGATCGCCGTCAACGTACCGTCCCGCCGCGCGCCCAAGCGAATCCGCTGGACGCTGCTCGGCCGCTTGCCCGCCGCCTGGCTCTCCTCGATGCGCGTGAAGACGATCCGCACGGGCCGGCCGAGCGCGCGGGACGCGAGCGCGGCGATCACCGTGTACTTCCCGGCGTTGTTCTTGCTGCCAAACCCGCCGCCCATAAATGGGCTCAGCACCCGGACTCTATCCATCGCCACCCCAAGCGCTGCGGCGACCTGGCGGCGCACCCCGAAGATGTGCTGGGTGGAGTCCCACACGGTCAAGCGGTCGGCTGACCAGTCGACCACCGACCCATGGGTCTCCATACTGTGGTGGAGCTGGTCGGGGGTGCGCGCGGTGAGCTCCACCGTCACCTCCGCCTGCGCCAGTCCCTGATCCACGTCTCCGCGCTCGTACCGCTCGGGCGCCCCCCCGAGGATGTTCCCGCCGGGATGGACCTGGACCGCCCCCGGCCGGAGAGCGGCTTCCGCGTCCACGACGTGGGGAAGGACCTCGTACTCCACCTCGAGGAGGTCGACCGCGTCGCGCGCGGCATCGGCATCGTCGGCGACGACCACCGCCACCTCGTCCCCGACGTACCGGAGCTCCGGGTCGAATATCCAGCTCATGCCGTTCCACCACTTGATCTTGGGCGCGTTCGTGTGGCACAGCACGGCGCGCACGCCGGGTGCGCGCTCGGCCTGACGCGTCTCGATCCGGGTGATGCGCGCGTGCGCGTGCGGACTGCGCAGCATCACGCCGTGGAGCATGCCCGCGGGCTGGAGATCGGTGGTGAAGGAAGCCCGGCCCCCCACCCGATCACGGCCGTCCACCCGGAGCACCGGCGTTCCCACGACGGTGAAGCGCTCGTCGGCCGGCCAAACGGGGAGATCGTCCCCTTCGATGACGACGTCGCGCTCCTCGATGCGGCCCTCAAACTCGATCTTTTGCTTGACGATCCGCGGCATCGGTCATCCATCCTTCCGGCGGCCGGTCTCGCGCGCGGCCAGGGCCGCGGCCTGAATGCGGAGTTGCGCGCCGCACCGGCAGACGTTCCCGTCCACGGCCCGCCGGATCTCCTCCGCGGAGGCCTGCGGATGCCGGCGGAAGAGACCGCGGAGCGCCATGATCTGTCCCGGGGTGCAGAACCCACACTGAAATGCGTCGTGCTCGATGAACGCGGCGAGAAGCGGATCCGAATCCTGGGCCGCCGCCTCGATAGTCTCGACGGTCCGCCCGTCGGCCTGGACTCCCAGGAAGAGACACGACAGCACGGCGCGTCCGTCGACCAGCACGGTGCAGGCGCCGCATGTGCCAATGCTGCATCCTTCCTTGGTGCCGGTCAGGTGGAGATCGTCGCGGAGCACTTGCAACAACGTGCGGCGGGGCGGGGAGGCGAGCTCGTGCGCCCGACCATTGATGACGCACTGAATCCGGTGCGGTGAGTTCACGGCATCCTCCGAACCAAGTGTGTGGGGACGACGTTCAGGATTCGGCTCCTCGTCCCGCGGGTCCTCCGGAGCGGAATCGGCGTTCCCTACGAGACGTTACGCCAGGGGAACGGCTCAAGCCTGGTTGGTGATTCCGGAGATCAGAAAAAAGGAGGCTGCGATGGCCGATGTGACGATCACCCCGCTCGACAACGGACCATATCTCGTGAAGGGTCCCGTGAAGATCATCGACACGGATGGGACGACGTATGAAGTAAAGAAGGAAACCGTCGCGCTGTGCCGGTGCGGAGGATCGGTGTCGAAGCCGTTCTGCGACGGGACCCACAGCAAGATCGGGTTCGCGGCCGCGAATCGGGCCGTCAAGGGCGGATAGCTCCGGTCGATGGCACGGACGCCCACGCCGGTTGAGATCACGCAGGAGCTTCCCGGGCACCTGGTGATGGTGTGGGATGACGGGCATCGCAGCCGTCACGCCTTTCGGACGCTGCGGGAGCGGTGTCCGTGCGCGCTGTGCGTGGACGAGTGGACGGGCGAAGGCCGGCTCGATCCATCGACGGTCTCCGACGAGATTCACCCGAAAGAGGTCGGGCGGGTCGGGGCGTACGCGCTCAGGTTTACGTGGTCGGATGGCCACTTGACCGGGATCTACACCTATAAGTTCCTGCGCGAGATCTGCGAGTGCGAGATCTGCGCGCGGACCCGGGCAGGGGGCGCCTCGGGCCGGTCGCGGTCCTGATCAGCGCAGCGCGTACCGCCGGACGGCCTCCGGATCCAGATCGAGCCCGAGGCCCGCGCCCTGGGGGAGGGGGATCTGCCCTTCGGTGGGCGACGGGAACGGCGCCGTGAAGATGTCCCGAAGCGGGTTCTGAATGTACGCGGTCCCCATGTACTCGTACGTGTAGAAGTTCGGCGCGGCGGCGGCGAGGTGCAGGGACGCCAGGTGGGCGATCCCACCGCTGAAGCCCGTATGGGGCGCGTAGAGCAGGTTGTGCGCGTGGGCCATCGCCCACAACCGGCGCGCCGCGGTGATGCCGCCGATCCGGGCGACCTCGGGTTGGAGCACATCCACACAGCCACGGGAGATGAGATCCCGAAACCCAAACAGCCCGAACTCGGTTTCGCCCGCGGCCAACGGCACCCGGACCGACCGGCGCAGATGCGCGTACCCGTCCACATCGTCCGCCGGAACCGGCTCCTCGAGCCACGCGACGTTGAGCTCCTCGAGTTGCCGGCCCACGCGGATCGCCGTTCCCACGTCGTACGCTCCGTTGGCGTCGAGCATGATCTCCACCTCCGGGCCGACCGCGTCGCGAATCGCGCGCACCGTCCGCACGTCGGCGTGGTGGCCGCCGCGGGCGGCCGGCCAGCCCACCTGTACCTTGATCGCGGCGTGCCCGTGCGCGACGAGCACCCGCGCTTCCTCCGCCATCCGTGGGATCTCATCGAAGTAGACCTTCGAGACATAATAGCGGACACGGTCGCGCCCCGCGCCGCCCAGGAACTTGTACAGCGGTTTGCCGACCGAGCGGGCGAGGAGATCCCACAGGGCAATATCGATCCCGCTCATCGCTTCGACGACGAACCCGCGGGAATGGCCCCACCGCCTGAGCAACGTGAGCATCTCATCCCAGAGACCTTCGACATCCCAGGGGTCGCGGCCGATCAGGGCGGGCGCGAGCAGGCGGTCGACGATGGTGGTCACGACCTCCGGGGCGCGACGAACGATGCACTCGCCGATCCCCGTCAGTCCGTCGTCGGTCCGCACGGTCACGAGCGTCGCGTAAAATGTGGCGAAGGTGCCGATCGAAAACTCCACCGGCCGGGGCGGCGCGGCCGCAAGCGGCGTCGCGGTGATCGAGGCAATCTTCACGGACCCGGTATTCGGGACCCGCGGACCCCTCTCCTCGGCGGTGCGCATGAAATACCCCGGGACCGCCGGGGCGTTCACCTCATCAGACCGTGACCAGAAAAAAAGGAGGCGAGGGATGGAGTGGGGCAGGGTCTTTGCCGACGCACTCAGTTACCAGGACTTCCTGACTAAGCATGGGACCCCAGACCAGCAGAAGCGCTGGCAGGGCGTGTACGACGCCGTGGCCCTCACGGGCGACCAGCGAGAATTGCTGACCGGGTTTGTCCGCGAGATGCACGTCCTGTGCGTTGCGGGAGCCTGGTGCGGCGACTGCGTGAATCAATGCCCGATCCTCGAGCGGATCGCCGAGCAGACCCCGCGGGTCGTGGTGCGGTTCGTCGATCGGGACGCCCAGCCGGCCGCGCAAGACGCGCTGGTCATGAACGCCGGGAGGAGGGTTCCGGCCGTCATCTTCTTGAGCGAAGACGATTACGAGTGCGGCCGGTACGGAGACCGAACGGTCGCGACGTACCGGCAAATGGCCGCCGACAGGCTGGGCCCCGCGTGCCCGACCGGGATCGTGCCCCCTGGTCCCGCCCTCCTCTCCGCGGTCACTGCGGAATGGGTCGCCCAGTTCGAGCGAATTCAGTTGATGCTCCGCCTCTCCAAGCGGCTCCGGGAGAAGTACGGAGACTGACTCCCGAAGAGCCGCGCTCGAGTGTGCACTGGTTTGCGGGGTGGGCGCCTTGTGTGTTACCATATGTGACGATAAACTCTCGTTGTGCGAAAAAATGTCACATTGTTAAGAGGACGGGCCATGGCGGAAAATGTAGGGCCCCATGACGATCCCGAACTCCTTGCGCGGTTCAACACACGCGTGGCATCCGGAGAGCAGATCGAGGCCGGAGAATGGATGCCTGCGGAGTACCGGTTCGAGGCGCTCCGCCTGATTCAGATGCACGCGAACTCGGAAATCATGGGCGCCCTCCCCGAGCGGGAGTGGATCCCCCGTGCGCCCACGCTCGCCCGGAAGATGGCCCTGACCGCCAAAGTGCAGGATGAGGTCGGCCACGCCATGCTCCTGTATCGTGTGGCAGAAACCCTCGGCCGGTCGCGCGAGGAGATGTTCGCCGAGTTGGTAGAGGGACGCTCCCGGTTCCACAACGTGTTCCACTATCCGGCGGAGACGTGGGCGGATGTGGCGATCATCCAGGTGTTCGTCGACGGCGCCGCGATGCAGACCCAGGGGGCGCTGCGCTCTTGCTCCTACGCGCCCTACGCCCGCGTCCTCAAGCGGATCTGTTATGAAGAGGACTTCCACATCCAGTTGGGGCTGGACGTCTGGCGGGCCCTCGCGGAAGGCACGCCGCGCCAGCGGGCGATGCTTCAAGACGCCCTCAACCGCTGGTGGACTCCGATCATTCACTTCTTTGGCATGCCCGACCGGATCTCGCCGCACAGCGAGAAGATGCTCGCGTGGCGGATCAAGGTCAAGTCAAACGAGGAGCTGCGCCAGCAGTTCCTGCGCCGGTTTGTCCCGATCATCCTCGAGTACGGCCTCGACGTCCCCGATCCCGCCCTCCGGATGGTGGAACCCGAACAGCGATATGTCTACACCGAGCCGGATTGGGAGGAGCTCAAGCGGGTCGGCCGCAACAACGGGCCGAAGAGCGCCGAGCGGCTCGCGCTCAGGCAGGCGTTCTACCGCCAGCACGCGTGGGTGCGAGACGCGGTCGCGCACGGGGCGGCTGCGTGAAGGCCGCCGGATCGTGGGAACAGCGCCTCGACGCGCCCCGTGATGTCTGGGCCGTGTTCCTCCAATCGCGGACACGCGATCCGCACATCCACGTCGGCGACGTGCACGCGCCCGACGCGGAGATGGCGCTGGTCTTGGCCAAGGAGAACTACGCCCGCCGCGATCCCTGCGTGAGCCTGTGGGTCGTCCGCGCCGACGAGATCCACGCGACGACGGCCGATGCCGCCGAGATGTTTGACCCCGCGCTCGACAAGAGCTACCGCTTCGGCGGCTCGTACCGCAAACAACAACAAGTCTACCGGAGCGCCTGGCGGCTGTCGCACCGGGATGAGGATCAGTAGATGATCGGCCCGCCGGGGGTGATCGCGGACGCCGATGTGCATACGGCTTTCCGGGAGTGGCTCCTTCGAGCCGCCGACGACGAGCTTGTCATCGGCCACCGCCATTCGGAGTGGACGGGGTTCGGACCCGACATCGAGAGCGATGTCGCATTGAGCAGCATCGCCCAGGACGAGATCGGGCATGCCCGCGCGATGTACGCGCAGATCGTCGCCGATGCGGACCGCGACACCGACCATCTCGCCTTCTCACGCCCCGCCTCCGAGTACCGCCACGGGATCTTCCTGGAACGAGAAAACGGAGGGTGGGAGTGGAGCATCGCGCGCCTCGCCCTCTACGAACGCTATGACACGCTGCGCCTCAGGGCGCTCGCCGCGTCCAACCAGGAGCCCGTTGCGGGTCTGGCGCGGGCGCTGCTCCGGGAAGAACGGTACCACACCTTGTTCGCCGACACGTGGCTGGCGAGGATGTCCGAAGGAAGCCCCGAGGGGCGCACGCGAGTCCAGGCCGCGATCGACGCCGCGTGGCCCGATGCGCTCGGCTTGTTCGAGCGCACCGACGCGGACGAGCGGCTCATGGCCGCCGGGATGCTCCCAGCCTCGGACCATCGGGGATCCTGGGAAGCCGCCGTGCGGCCCCTGCTCGAGTCTTGCGGCCTCACCGTGCCATCCGCAATCGCGCGCGAGGGCGGCCGTCGGGGAACCCACACCCCCGAGTTCGACCGGCTCCTTGCGCAGATGACAGAGGTCCGGCGGTCCGACCCTGAGGCGCGATGGTGACCCCCGCGGCGCTCACCGAAGCGGTCTGGGATGTCCTCCGGACGGTCGAGGACCCGGAACTCCCGATTGCCATCACCGACCTCGGACTGGTCCGCGATGTGCAGGTCGCCGGCGACCGGATCTCGGTCCGTCTCGTCCCGACCTGGACGGGGTGTCCAGCGCTCGACGTCATCAGGGCGCGCGTGCGGGAGGCGCTTCAGGCCCTTCCGGGCGTCACGGACGCCGCGGTCGAGTACACCTACGACGAACCGTGGACGATAGACCGAGTCACCCCGCGCGGACGCCGACGCCTCGAGGCGCACGGCCTCGCGGTGCCCCGGTGCCGCTTCAGCGAGCCGGCGGTGTGCCCCACCTGCGGATCACGCGAAGTCGCGCTGGACAGCCTGTTCGGGCCGACCCTGTGCCGGGCCACCTACATCTGCCGCGCCTGCCGCAATCCCTTCGAGCGATTCAAGCCGCCCGCCGATCCCGAAGACCTCGGACGCTAGATCGCCTCGATTAGACCGTGCAGCGCCCGGGCGGCCGCGACCATTCCGGCCACCGAGGCCGATTCGTTCGCTTTGTGCGGTTGCCCGATCGATCCCGGCCCCAGGTTGCAGAAGTCGTGGGTCCGCTCGGCAAAGATCGAGAGGTCCTGGCGGCCCTGGGAAAACTGGATTGGGGCGCTCCCCTGCGTCTTTTGGAGGGCCTCTACCGCAGTCGCGAGCGTGTGCCCGTTCCGGTCGGCGAGCGTGGGCAGGCACAGCTTGCTGATCTCCAGCTCGTGATTGACGCCCTGGGCGGCCTCCCGGAGCTCCGCCTCGAATGTGGCGTAGTCCTCCCCCACGGAGAGCCGCCGGTCCACCGTCAGCCTGAGCCGGTCGGGAATGATATTGTCCGCCACCCCAGCGTGAGCGGCAACGACCGAGAGCGATGGAACGCTCTGCACGCCCCGCACCACCTCGATGGGCTTGAGGCGCTCGGCGATCGCTGCGATCCGCTCGATCACGGCGACCCCCCGGTAGATCGCGTTGTCGGCTCGGCGCCAGTCCGACGAGTGGCCGCTCCGCCCGACCACGGTGAGCGCCGCGATCGCCCGCCCCTGGCACCCGATCCCGATCGACAGACGGCCTGAGGCGTCATCGTATGAAGGTTCCGTGGTGATCGCGTAGTCCGGTCGCGCCCGGCCAATCAGCCGGCGCACGCCATTCCGGGGAATGATCGAGCCCCCCTCCTCATGGTTCGTGAACGCAAACCACGTGCGGGTTCGCGGACGCACGTGTTGGGCGAGCCACATCATGCAGGCGAGGCCCGCCTTCATGTCGGACGCGCCGAGTCCATACACCCGGCCGGCCTCCACCCGAGCCGCGAACGGATCGGTCTTCCAGCCGTCTACCGGAGGCACCGTGTCCATGTGTCCGTTCACGACGAGCAGGCGGTCGCCTTGGCCGACCTCCGCGGTGATGTTCCCCTCCTCATCGCGTTCCACGGCCACCCCGGCGGTCTTCAGGTGATCGTAGATGTACGCGGCGAGCGGCGCCTCTTCGCGGGTCACGCTTCGAATGCTGACAAGATCGCAGAGGGTCCGCTCGAGATACGCCGCCATTTCGGACACGCCACATCACCTCTTCGCACAGGTTCCACGGGGATCGAGGATCCCGCCGGGACTATCGAGTGGTTTGCACCGCGTCACGTTTCGATTGGGACTGAGACGATCCCTCTCAGCCGGGTCGCGCAGGCACGGTTGAGACAACGCGCGGCGCCCGCGATATTCTTGCGGGCGCCGGTTGCGTGGGGTAGGACGAGAGACCTATTTACCGGTGGGACGGAAGCTCTCCAGAATCTGGGAGATGTCCCCGAAGGACTTGCGGACGGTCTCCGGCTGATTGGGGGTGGCCCCGAAGATCATGTATCCGGTCTTGTCCACGGTAAAGTAGACCATGACGCTGTAGAGCTCATGCTGCTGCTTGGCCATCGTAAAGTACCGGTAAAACGCCGGGCGTTTCGCAATCGTCGCCGTCCCTTCCTTGACCAGCGCGTACCCTTCCAGCTTCTCGCCCATGGATTCGCCGGTGATCATGCCAAACGTCCGGGGCGAGAGCGCCCGTTCGAGCGGCATCCCCATCACCATCAAAACCGTCGGGGCGTCGCGCGACGCGCCGGGGTCGATCGCCATGAGCATCGAGAACAGGTTCTTGCCCATCTGCGACACGATCTCCCCGGCCAGGGGCGTGGCGTTCATCGACACGATTTCCCACGAGGTGGGAAAACTGATGGAATAGCGTCCGTTCGGATCGGTCACGCTCCGCAGCGTAGGCTCAGCCGAGGCCGGGACCGAGGCGGCGAGGAGCAGCACGCCACAGAGGGAGCTCGCGAGTCGTAGCCGCATCGGCGCCTTCATGGTATTGCGGAGTATAGCATAGCCCCGCGGCGCCGCAAGACGGTCGCGTTCACGGCCAAAGAGATTTATCCGTTCGGAGGGGATGCCGGCATCTGATCGAACGAGCAATCCTCGGTGAGATCTCTCACGCGACGGAGGAGAGATGACATGAAATCGGTCGAAAGCTTCGACCGGCCGGGCGCAGGAGGCGCGCGTCCAGAGTGCGCGGAATATCTGGCCTCACATGCCTGAGCAGCAGCGCGATCCCTGGACCGTGGTGTGGCAGGACGTCGCCGCCCTTCGTGCCGACGCCGGGCGGCTTCGCCACCTCTCCCAACAGGAGCCGCTGGCCCAGCCGCGGCCCGGCTATCCGCGCGCCGGCCTGGGGCGGTCCCATGCCGACGAGGTGCGCGACGTCCTCACCGGGATCGAGCAGAGGCTCGAGCGCATCCGATCGGCCCTGCCCAGCGTCGTCCCGTCGGGTCCTCCGCTTGGGATCGCCGCCGACGAACGCCCCCCGGAGATCGTGAAGCGCGCCGACGCCTTGCGCCGATTGACCTCGACACTGGCGCAGGAAGCGTTCCAACCGGTGCCGGCGCTGCCGCCGCACTCCCCCCCGTACCTGGTCGAGCCACCCGGACATGACCTCGCGGGCACGAAGGCGGTGCTGCTCGCGGTCGGGATCGAGGACCTCACCACGTCGGTCCAGAACCTCTTGGTCTCCGCCGCAAACGCCGCCCCGGGATAAACACCAACCGGCCGATCCCTTCGCGTACGGAACCGGCCGGTTGTGGGATACCTGTCACGGGGGGGAGTGACCGGCACGCAGACTATCCCGATCGGGGCACGCCAACCCGCGGCCGCAGAATCTCGAGGGTAGGGAACCGGCCGCTCAAGATCTGCTGACTGCCGATCCCCATCCAATGTTCGAGAACGGTCGCATAGACGCTGCGGAAGTCCATCTGGAACTTCAGGTCGCCCTGATCAAGATCCGTCAGGCTGGGATGCGGACCATGGACGCCCGGAGCGACGTTCGCCCCGATCAAGAACATCGGCGCCGCCGCCCCGTGGTCGGTCCCGGCCGAAGCGTTCTCCGCGACGCGCCGGCCGAATTCCGAGAAGGTCATCACCAGGACGCGGTCGGACAAGCCCTTCTGCGTGAGGTCTTTGACGAACGCGTCGAGGCCGGCGCCGAGCTGCTCCATCAACCGATCGTGACGGCCGGCCTGCGCGGCATGGGTATCGAACCCGCCCAGCCCGACGTAGTAGACGCGCGTCGGCGAGCCCGCCGAGATGAGCTCGGACACCAACCGGAGTTTGAGGCTGAACGGGTCGCGCGGATAGGGCCCCCCGGTGTCCGACAACCGTCCCGCGACCCTGCGGATGTCATCGGAAGCCAGAATCGCGTCCATCGCGGTGTGGGTCAAGAAATCCACCGTGGGCTCCTCGCCCGGTACCGGCTGCATCACCTGTCGATACGCTTCGACCTCTTGGGCCCCGCCGCCGGCGAGCGGATGAAACGCAAACGCCTGCGGGCTCTCCAGCACGACCGCCCGCCCGGATCCTCCCTGCATCGCCAGCGGCATCTCGGCCCCGAGCATGGCGAGCCCCGCGGTCGGTCCGCAGTTGGGACACTCGCTGTCGAACAACCGCCCCAACCAGCCCGTACGCGGCCCGGTCCCGGCCGGGTCGGCCGTGTGCCAGATCTCCATCGACCGGAAGTGACTCCGGTTCGGATTCGGGTACCCGACCCCCTGGACGACGGCGAGCCGCCCGTCGTCGAAGAGCGCCTTGAGCGGCTTGAGTCCGGGGTGGAACCCCAACTCGTCGGTGACGCGCAGGACGCTTTGCTGGGGCACCGCCAAGTGCGGCCTCGCGCGATAGTACTCGTCGTGAGCGAACGGCACCACGGTGTTGAGGCCGTCGTTGCCTCCACCCATCTGGACAACGACCAGGATGGGGCCGTCGAGCCGTCCGGTTGTAGGCGCGGTGAGCGCTTGATCCCATGGGTTGTTGATCGCCAGGGCCGTGCGTGTGAGGAACATCGGTGCGGTCGCCCCGGCGGCCACGATCGTCAATCCTTTGGTGAGGAACTCGCGGCGGGTCATCATGTTCTGCATCGTCGTGGCCTCCTCAGCTGACCTGGTACTCGGGCAGGCTCATCATGAGATGGATCCCCGCCTCTCGTCCGATGTTCTTGATCGCCCGCGCGACGACCGTCTTGCGGGAGGACGCGATCGGCCGCTGCAGGAGCTGTGCGGCCATAGTCTCGATGGAGGACAGCGCCGTGATGTCCGGGGTCCCGAACTTCCCTGAGAGGAGCGCGCCGGCAAGGTTCGCGCGGCTGAACACAGTTGCTGCGTTGATCCAGGCCTGCCCGCCGTCCCACCCCTTCACCGTCGGCGGATAGAAGAGCCGCTGGCCCGCGTCGCCTGCGAGGAACCCGAGGCGCGGCCAGTCCGGATCGGCGATCCCGAGATGGCGCACCGCACCGACCACGAACTCCACCGGGCTCTTGATGTTGGCATGGACGACCTCCGGCCGGTAGAACGCCTGCGACCGGAACATCGCGCGGAGGACCGGCGCGATCTCGTATCCGCTGGCCGTGAGCTGTCGGGCCATCGCCTCCACCAGGTCCGGGTCCGGGGTGGGGGAGACGAAGAACTTGGCCAGTTTCCCGGCGATCCAGCGCGGAGTCGCGGGGTTGGCGAGGATGATCCGCATCACGTCGGTGCCATCGAGGTTGCCGCTCTGACCGAGGAACGTCTTCGGACCGTCGTCGTGCAGCGCCGGTTTCAACGCGAAGTTCCTGCGGTCCTCGAACGTCCGATACTCCCGCAGCGTCCATCCGGTCCACGCCCGGGCAGACTCGAGGATATCTGCCTCCGTGTAGTGCCCGATCCCCATCGTAAAGAGCTCCATGAGCTCGCGAGCCCAGTTCTCGTTCGGGTGCCCCTTGCGGTTCGCGTCGTTGTTCAGGTACCGCAGCATCGCGGAATCCCGGGCAACGCCGTCCAGCAGGCGGGCGAAGTTCCCTGCCGCGAACTGCCGGAAGAGCTGGTTCTGGTTGTAGATCGCGATGGCATCATGAACATCGCCGGCCGATGTGGTGAAGTGGCCATGCCAGAACAGCGTGAGTTTCTCCTGAAGGGGAGCCCGCGTCTTCGCCATGCGGTCGAACCACCAAGAGGTGAGCGCGACGAGTGCACGTCCGTGCGCCCGATTGGCCTCTTCGTAAGCGGCGCGGAGTTGGGGGTTATCGTTCGGTTTGGTCTTGGTCCGGATGAACTCGGCGATCATCTCGTCGACCCGCGCCTCCGACTGGCGGATCTCGCCAAACGAAGGCGGAGACGGGGCGTCGCTCGGAAATGCGAACAGGGCGTCGACCGCCCTGTCGGGACCGACCTGCACCGCCTGCGCGATCTCAGAGGGAAGCGGTCCAAACCCAGCGCGGCGCAGCAGGTGCCCCGTCTTTCCCACGTCCCAGCGATCCTGAGCGGAAGGGGAAAATGGCTCGAGGCCAGACGGCATGAACGACCTCCTTCGTTGCGTGAGTGTCTAGGACGATCCCGACCCCACGCGGGGTCGCTCCCTAAGCGCTCGAAGTTCCGGGAAAGTTCCCCGCTTCAAAGTCCCGCCGCACCCGATCGACGAGCTCCGGGACGGCCAGCAGGTCGATCGCCGTCATCGCCATCACCCGAGCATCGTTCATCATCCCGGTGAGCCCGATCTCCGCGGCCCCGGCCGCGAGTGCCTCACGGGTGTGCATGCCGACCCCCGGAGGGCAGGTCGGGAGCCCATAGCTGAGCGTCGGTACCGCCTGCGCGAGGTTCCCCAGGTCCGTGGAAGCCCCCACGAACCGAGCGGTCATCTCGAAGCCGAGGGCGCGGGCGTTCTCCTTCACGACCTCCGCGAGCGCCGGGTTGAACTTGATGCCGTCGTGGAACTGCCCCCGCGTGACCTCCAGCGTCGTCCCCGTGGCCGCCGCCGCACCCTGCGCGCAGGCTTCCACGCGGCTCATCAGCTCCTCGACGTACCGCCCGTCCGGCGATCGCAGCCCAAGCTCCATCGCCGCGCGCTCGGGGATGATGTTGACGGCCTGCCCCCCGTCGGTGACGATCCCGTGGATCCGAGCATCGGGATGGATCTGCTGGCGAAGCGCGCTGACCCCGTTAAAGGTCAGGATCACCGCGTCCAAAGCGTTCAGGCCTTTCCACGGGGCCGCGGCGGCGTGCGCCGGCCGTCCGGTAAAGGCGAACTCAATCGACTGGACGGCGAGACATCCCGTCGCATACGAACAATGGTCGCCGGCGTGGTACTGCAGCGCCACGTCGAGACCGGCGAAGGCATCGCGCTCGAGCATCAGGATCTTGCCACCGCCGCCCTCTTCGGCCGGCGTCCCGTAGTAGGTGATGCCCCCGGCCAGCTCGGGCAAGACGGTCCGCAGCGCCGCGGCGGCCGCCATCATTCCCGCGGCCATCAGGTTGTGGCCACACGCATGCCCGAGGCCGGCGAGCGCGTCGTACTCGGCGATCAGCCCGACGGTCGGCCCTGGAGATCCGCCCCGAGCTCTCGCGGCCATGGCCGTCGGCAGGTCTGCAACCCCGGCTTCGACGTCGTAGCCGTGCCGCCGGAGCGCCGCGCTGACCCACTCCAGAGCCTGGCGCTCCTGGAACCCGATCTCAGGGTTCGCGTGGATCCGCA
>DASSXJ010000234.1 GCA_035703895.1 bacterium
CCAAGAGAGCAGATCAGTTGAGACAGTTGCCGCAATGTCGCCTCGTTCTATCTGCTCGGTGAGCGGCATTTCCCCGTTGATGTCTCGTTCTATCTGCTCGGTCAGCGGGTTTTCGGCGGGTCGGGCCTGGTGCGACAGTTGCGTGTGCCGCAGTTGCGGCTAGCGGTAGCGACGCCGACCGCATCCGAGCGATCACATCCGGCTTCGTCGCCTTCATCCGCCGCCACACTCCCAGCTACGCCGCTCTGGTCCGCGGCGCCGCCGGTGGCGACGAGCGCATCGCCGCCGCGGCTCAGCACACGCGCGCCGAACTGGCCGACCGCGTCCTCAAGGCCGCCGGAGTCACGGCTCCGTCCTGGTGGCAGACGCTGCGGGTGCGCGGCTGGATGGCCATGGCCGAAGAGATGGCGATCGAGAGCGCCGAGACAGGGCCCTCCACCGCCGACCTCGTGGACTACCTCCTCGACCAACTCGGCGGCGTACTCAGGACGTCCAGCAGTTGACGAACCGCCGCGCGAGCGCCGCGGCGGAAAGCCCGGAGCCATGTGCCGGGAGCCTGGGCCTGCGCCCGTCACAGCTCGGACCGCGCGCCAACAGACCGGGCCAGGCCTTACAGCGAAAGCAGCGACACCGACGGCGCCACGCCGCCGGGAAGTCCTCGGGCGCCGCAACAGCATGACCACGCTCTGCGCGAAGGCATGCCATCAACGAGAGCACCGACGTGCAGAATCGGAGAGCCCTAACAGCGGTCTAGGTCCCGGGCGCTTCCCCGGCGGTCCCCGGTCCTGGCGCCCGGCTGGGCCGACGGTGGTGGCGGGGCGGTGACGGCGGCGATCATGGCGACGTGGCCGGCCGGGTTGTCCGTGAACGGGGTCAGGCTGCGTTATGCCCTATTGCTTGGACCGACTGAGATCAAGCCGCAACTGTTGCATGATGCGTTCGGCGTTGTCGGTGCAGGACAGATCTTCGGGCTTGCTCTCAATGTCGGCGATAACTCTGCGGAGCCGACGCTGGGCTCGGGTGAGGCGTTGTTGGAGATCCTCCATCGCGGCGGCCTTTCCGTGGAGGGCCGCGAGGAGTCCGGGGCGGTCCCAGTCGCGGTCAGGGGCGGAGGTGGGCAGAAGTGACCGGATCTCGGACAGCGTGAATCCGGCAGCCCGGGCGTGGTTGATGATCTCCAGTGTATGCAGGGCGTCGTCGCCGTAACGCCGGTACCCGGCCTCGGTGCGATCGCGAGGCGCGATCAGTCCCACTGTCTCGTAGAACCGGATACGCGAGGTCGCGATTCCGCTGGCCTTCGCAAGCTCGCCGATCCTCATCTGATCTCCTGTGTCCCGCTCGCTCTTGACCTTCAACCATAGTTCGACCTGTCCTCAGCCCGAATGGGAGGCGACGACCTGGCTGATCAGATGCAGTCATAGCCGGCCACCGATGTCGGACGCGCCCACCTGGAGGCGATCGGCGGACGGAGCGTGCGCGGAGTAGATGCCCGGCGGTAACGACAACGCGGTTGGCCTCGCGAGCTTCGGGCACGACGACGCCGCGCCGAGTTCTTCGCAGCGTTCTGGCGCCCGTGCCGGACCTGGTGCTGGATATCCGCTCGATCACTCAACGCGATGGCACCGTTCGCTCGCGTGGTCCGGGCCGTCGTCGGCTCGCACCTCGACTTGACTTTCAACCATAGTTGAAGGTTTAAGGTCGAGCCGACCAGCGCGAGGAGCCAACACCGATCCACCAGGAGAACCCAGCTATGAGTCAGCCGACACATCAGGAAGAACCACCGCCCGGTGACGGCCAGCCGACGACGTTCCTCGCCGAAGTACGAGACTCGATCGCACCGCGAACAGTGGGCCTCGTCGTCGGAGTGCTGCTGCTTCAGCTGGGTTTCATCCTGAGCTACGTCGGGGCCTTCCACGCTCCCAAGCCGCATCACATCTCGATCGCGATCGTGGCTCCCGCGCAAGACTCCGCGACGCTGGTCCGCGAGATCAATGCGATCCCGTCTGGGCCGCTGCGAGCCAGGCCGGCGAGCGACGAACGCGCGGCCCGCAGCCGGGTTAGCCACGGCACTATCAGCGCCGCCCTCATTGTCAATGCGACCGGTTCGACCGACACCCTTCTGGTCGCGTCCGGCGGGGGGGTGTCCGTCGTCACCGCCGTCGAACAGGTCACCACCCAGATTGAGGGCACCGAGCATCGCACCGTGAACGTCGTCGACCTCGTACCACTGCAACGCGGCGACGCCCGTGGTCTCGCCGGCTTCTATCTGGTCGTCGGCTGGATCGTCGGCGGCTACCTCGTCGCCGCCGTGCTCGGCATCGCCCGAGGAGCCCGCCCCGCGAATCCCCGCCGCGCAGTCATCCGGCTGCTCTCAGTCGTTCCGTACGCTATGGCCTCCGGTCTGGGCGGTGCGCTCGTCGTCGACCAGATCCTCGGCGCGCTCACCGGCCACTACCTGGCGCTGGCCGCCGTCGGCACCTTGCTGGTCTTCGGCGCGGCCGCGGTAACGATGGCTTTTCAAGTGCTTCTCGGTGTGCTCGGCATTGGCATGACCCTGCTCGTCTTCGTCGTACTGGGCAACCCGAGTGCCGGCGGCGCCTACCAGCCCGCCCTCCTGCCGCCGTTCTGGAGGGCGATCAGCACGGCACTGCCCAACGGCGCCGGCACCGACTCGGTGCGCCGCATCGTCTACTTCGGCTCCCGCGGCATCACCGAACACCTGATCGTCCTCACGACCTATGTTGTCGCCGGCGTCCTCGTCACCCTGGGTGCCTCACTGCTGCGCGCGAAGAGAGAGAGCCGCCCGACCCCATCGGTCGGGGCACCCGCACGTCCAACGATCGGAGAAATTTCGTGAACGCAACACCGACGGTCACGCATCACACGGCTCGTCTCAACGGAATCAGCCAGCACTGGATCAGCGCCGGAGACGGCCCTCCGGTCTACCTGCTGCACGGCTTCCCTGAGACCAATTACGCGTGGCGCAAGCAGATACCGGTTCTCGCCGAGAAGTACACGGTCATCGCGCCCGACCTGCGCGGCTACGGCGCCACCGAGAAGCCGGCAAGCGGCTACGACAAGCGCACCATGGCCAATGACCTCGCGGCGTTGATGGACCATCACGGCCATGACCGCGCCGCCGTCGTCGGCCACGATCGCGGCGCCCGAGTGGGTACACGGTTCGCCAAGGATCACCGGGAGCGGATCGATCGCTTCGTCACGATGGACAACGTCCCCACCCGCATTCTGGCCCAGAACGCGACCCCGGCCGCCGTTCAGGTCGGCTGGTTCTTCATCTTCCTCGGCGTTCCGGACCTGGCGGAAGCGCTGATCGCCGGGCGCGAGGAGGTGTTGCTGACCCACTTCTACCGGTCCTGGTCCTACAACCCCGAGATGCTGTCGGCGCAAGAGATCGACGTGTATGTCCGCGCGTACCGGCAGCCGGGGGCCGTCCGGGGCGCGGCGATGGACTATCGCGCCATCGAGGAGGACCTCGCCCAGGACATGGTCGACGCCGCAGACCTCATCAGCTGCCCGGTCCTGGCCCTGTGGGGACAGGACTTCGCACAGAACCGCTTCTTCAACCTGTTGGATGTCTGGCGCAGCATGGCCGAAGACGTGCGTGGGGTCGGCATACCCCAGTGCGGGCACCTGCCCCAGGAGGAGAAGCCAGACATCGTCAACGAAGAACTCCTGAGCTTTCTCCAGGGCTGGATCGGGTGAGCGCATGAAACTCATCGCCTACCAGAACGGCGAGCGCGCGGTCATGGCTACCGTTGTCAACGACGTTGCCGTTCCCTTCGCCGACCTCGAGGAATTCTGGGCCGACCCGCAGCGGGGCCTGGCCGCAGCCGCTCGATCAGACTCCACCGGTGCACCGATCGCGAACCTCATCCAGGTTCCGCCGCTGCCCGACACCGCCCGGGTGATCTGCGCGGGCTTGAACTACGCCGCCCACGCCGCCGAGGCGAACGTCGAACTACCGAAACAGCCCGACATCTTCGGACGGTGGCGCTCCACCCTGGTCGTTGACGGTCACCCCGTCCCGATACCACCGAGGGATGAGTACTTCGACTGGGAAGGCGAGTTGGCCATAGTCGTCGGCCAGGAGCTTCGAGACGTCACCCCCGAAGCCGCGCACGCCGGCTTCCTGGGCTACTCCTGTTTCAACGATCTGAGCGCCCGCAAATACCAGATGGGCAGCGACCGGTGGACGCTTGGCAAGAACGCCGACGACTCCGGGCCGCTCGGGCCGTGGATCGTCACGTCCGACGAGATCCCCGACCCTGGTCACCTTCGAATTCAGACTCACGTCAACGGCGAGCCGATGCAGGACGGCAACACCGCGAACCTGATCTTCTCAGGTGCCCAGATCGCGGCCTACGCCTCGGGCGTGATGACGCTCAAGCCCGGCGACCTCATCGTCACCGGCACACCCGAGGGCATCGGGGCCACCCGGCAGCCACCGAAGTTCCTGCGCCCCGGCGACACGGTCACCGTCGACATCGAGGGCATCGGCCGGCTCACCACCCCGATCGTCCGTCGCTGACGCGAACGAGGAGATTACGAACCATGGCCCTGTTCGAGCCCGACACCACTCGCATCGGTCACCCACCAGGCGACCCGGCCGAGGATCGCATTCCCGACGAGCTGGCATCCGGAACCCCGCGGGAGCTCAGAGAGGCGCTGAGCAGGCTGATCGGCGCCGACCAGGTTCTTCACCGCGCGATCGACCTGGTCCGCTACGCCTCCGATGCCAGTCCCTATCGGCTCATCCCTCAGGTGGTCGTGACTCCGCGGACCGTTCAGGACATCGTTGCGCTGTTGAACTACTGTCGTGACACCGGCCGTCACGCCACCTTCCGCGCCGCTGGGACGAGTCTGTGCGGACAAGCGCAGTCCGACGACATCCTGATCGACGTACGCCGCCACTGGACCGGAATGGCGCTGGAAGAGGACGGACGCGCACTGCGCACCGGGCCGGGCGTCATACTCGGACACGCCACCGCCTACCTGCGCCGCTACGAACGCCGGCTGGGACCCGACCCTGCCAGCAGCGACGCGGCCACCGTCGGTGGCGTCATCGCCAACAACGCCGGCGGGATGCGCTGCACGATCGAGCGCGACGCCTACCACACCGTGCGGTCGATGACCCTGGTGCTGGCATCCGGGACCGTCATCGACACCGCCCAACCCGACGCCGAGGCGAACTTCCTGCGTGCAGAGCCCGACCTCGCGCAGGGCCTGCTGCGTCTGCGGGCTGAGTTGCTTGCTGATCACGCGCTGGCCGAGCGGGTGCGGCACAAGTTCACGATCCGCAACACCACCGGATACCGGCTCGATGCCCTGCTCGACGCCGACACGCCGCTGGAGATCTTCCGCCGGCTCGTCGTTGGTTCGGAAGGAACGCTCGCGTTCATCGCCGAGGCCGTGATCGACACGCTTCCGACACCGGCGCTCACCTGCGTCACCTGGATACCCGTGCCGTCCATCACCGAGGCGGTGGCGCTGGTGCCGGGCCTGGTTGCTCTCGGCGCTGAGGCGGTGGAACTCATGGTCGCACCAGCACTGACTGCCGCCGCCCACTCGTTCCCGTCGACGCCGGAATACTGGAAGACCCTCGATCCGTCCGCCGCGGCCTTGCTCGTCGAATTCGGCGGACCAGACGCCGACTCCCTCGACGAGGCCGAAGCCGCGGTACGCGCCCTGGTGGCCGATGCGAACCTGCTGCATCCGCTGGAGTTCACCCGCGACGCCGAGGCGATAGAAGTCGACTGGCGCGTACGCGAAGGCCTGCTCGGAATCGTCGGCAAGTTGCGGCCAGACGGCACGGCGGTGATCAACGAGGACGTCTGTTTCCCGCCGGCTCACATCGCGCAAGGCGCAGCCGACCTGCTGGCGCTGCTGAGCCAGCACGGCTTCCTGCCCGGCGTGGCGGGACACGCAGCCTACGGGAACTTGCACTTCACTCTCACGCCGAAGTTCGACGATCCCGCCGACCGTAACCGCTACCGCGCCTTCATGGATGGGCTGGTCGACCTGGTCATCGACAAGTACGACGGCTCGCTCAAGGCCGAACACGGGACGGGACGCAACATGGCCCCCTTCGTGCGACGCGAGTGGGGCGACACGGCGACCGACATGATGTGGTCGATCAAGAAACTGGCCGACCCCCATGGCGTCCTGGCCCCCGACACCGTCCTCAGCCGCGACGACGGAATCCACCTCCGGCACTTCAAATCGACCCCCACGATCGAGGACGTCGCCGATGCAGCCCACTGCATCGAATGCGGGTTCTGCGAGCCGGTCTGCCCATCGCGCAACGTCACGATGACACCGCGCCAACGCATCGTCGTCCGACGCGAGATGGCCCGCCAGGCGAGCGACTCACCGGTCTTCGCGCAACTGCTCGCGGACTACGAATATGACGGCATCCAGACCTGTGCCGTCGACGGAACGTGCGCCGTGCCATGCCCGGTAGACATCAACACCGGAGCGCTGATCAAATCCTTCCGCCAGGACGAGGCCACCGAGCGCCGGGAGAAAGCCGCGCTCGCCGTCGCCAGGCATTGGCGGCGCGTCGAAGCGCTGGCCCGCCTGGGCATGGGGGCAAGCGACGTGGTCTCCAAGACCGTCGGTGTCAAGGCGCTCACCGGCCTGACTGCCGCAGCGAGAACTGCGCTCAGCAAAGACCTCGTACCGTCGGTGCCAGGGCCAATGCCGCAGAAAGCGCCGCGCAAACTTCCCGGGACATCCCGGCCGGGCGCCGCCGCCGTGTACTTCCCGGCCTGCATCAACCGCATCTTCGGCCGCGCGCCCGGAACAGCGCGGCGACCCAGCCTCCCCGAAACACTGGTCACTCTGTCCGCCCGCGCCGGCCGGCCGCTCTGGATTCCCCCCGACGTCCGCGGCCTGTGCTGTGCCACCCCCTGGAGCTCCAAGGGCTACCAACTCGGACACGCCTGGATGGCTAGCGCCATCGCCGACGCCATGTGGGAATGGAGCGACCGCGGTGAGCTGCCCGTCGTGATCGATGCCGTCTCCTGCACCCACGGCCTGCTCGACGACGTCAGCAACCACCTCGACGCCGAGCGGCAAGCACGCTTCAAGCAAATCCAGATCCTCGACGCGATCGAGTGGTCCCATCAGCTGCTGCCCGCCCTCACCGTCGGACGCAAGCTGGCCAGCGCGGCGCTGCATCCCACCTGCTCCACGAGCCACCTCGGCCTCGTGCCGAAGCTCCACCAGATCGCCGCAGCCATCGCCGACGAGGTGATCGTCCCGATCGGCACCACGTGCTGCGGAACCGCCGGCGATCGAGGCTTGCTACACCCCGAACTCGTCGTCTCGGCCACACACGACGAGAAGGCCCACCTCGACGCCCACCCGGCCGAGGTCTACCTGTCAGCCAACCGAACCTGCGAAATGGGACTACACCAGACCACCGGCAGGCCATACGAGTCCTTCGTCTTCACGCTCGAGACGTTGACTCGCCCGTGAATCGAGCTTGTAACCTCAGGCGTGCATATATTTTTGAATTTCCTCGTTTACGCTGCGTTCCAGCAGATGCGGCCGGGATAAACCCTGTCCAGCTCATTCAGTGCCCCGGAAGGACACGAACCGTGCTGACGACCCTGCGGATCGACCCGGACGCCCCGCAGCACTGGACATGGGACGGAACCGGTACACCGCCCCCGGCGGCGGACAGATCGAACCCTTTGCCCACCCGATGACCGAGCACACAGCCGTCACCGAC
>DASSXJ010000235.1 GCA_035703895.1 bacterium
GGAACAATGCCGGTGCCGGTGAGGAGCACGGTCATCGGGGGGATGTCGTTCGCTCGGCGGAGGTAAGCCACGAGCTCCGCGATCGGCCGCCGGATCCGGGACGTGCCAACCTCGCCTCGGAAGACTTCTCGCCCCCGGCGCTCGATGCGGCACCAAAGAGTGAGGCGCTGTTCCACAGGCTCGTCGGACAAGAGGATCGTGGGGCCGATGCTGCAGCACGCGCGGTAGATCTTCGTCTGCGGGAGGTACAGTGGGTTCTCGCCCTCGATGTCGCGCGCGCTCATGTCGTTCCCCAAGGTATACCCCAGCACCTCGCCTTCCTCGCTGAGGACGACCGCGAGTTCAGGCTCCGGTACCGTCCAGCGTGAATCCGAGCGGATCCCGATCGGAGCGTTCGGTCCCACGCACCGGGATGCGGTCGCCTTGAAGAACAGTTCCGGACGCTCCGCATCATAGATCTTGTCGTAGATACCGACGGTCGTGGTCTCGGCGAGCCGGGCTTCCCGACTCCGCTCGTAAGTTACGCCGGCCGCCCAGACCTCGTGCGGCTGCACCGGAAGCAGCAGGTGCGGCGCTTCAGGGCTCGGGGCGCGGTCGAGATCGCGGTATGAAAAGGCGGTCCCGTGCCTGCGGAGCTGCCGAACGACGTTGGTGAGGCCGGCGCGTCCACCCGCCAATTTAACGAGGGCGTCAAACGACTCCACGGGAGATGAATCCGGGGACGCAAGCGCCTGAACCGTGTCGTCCTCGTAGACGCCCAGGCGGCACCCGCCGCCGGGCACCCAAAACCGGGCGACGCGCGTGCTTTTGGCTATCGCAATCCCTTGAGCATCGGCTCGAGATCGATCCGCTCGAGCTCGGCCTGCCACATCGGCAATCGCTTGGCCGGCGCCTTCTCTCTTGGCTTCCGAAAGATGATCCCGACCGGCAGTTTCTCCCGCCGCTCGAAGTCCCGGATCAATTCCCAGGCCGCATCTTCGCTACTGGGATCGTGGCCCCCCGGCACCATCTCGCAGTGCGCGCGAAACCAGTCGTAGGTGTTGAATTTGTTGTAGGTCACGCACGGTGAAAAGTCGTTCACCATCGCGAACCCCTTGTGCCGGACCGCTTCGACCAGCATCTCGGTGGTATGCTTGGGGTCGCCGGAGAACGACTGCGCGATGAACGTCGCGCCGCACGTCAGAGCCATCTTGACCGGATCGAGGAATGGCGGGTGCTCTTCGACGGACACCTTGGCCGGATGACCGAGCCCCGCCGACGGCGAATCCTGTCCCTTCGTGAGACCGTACACCCCGTTGTCCATGATGACGAGGGTGATGTCCGGATCCCGGCGGGAGATGTGAACAAAGTTCTCGATGCCGATCGCCAGCGTGTCGCCGTCGCCGGCCAGAGCGAACACCGTCAGCTCGGGGTTCACCATCTTGGCTCCCAGCGCGTAGGCGAGCGCCCCGCCGTGGGTTCCGTAGAACGAGTTGCCGTTGAGATAGTTCCGAATCTGGCCCGAGCACCCGATCCCGCCGACCAGCAGGACCTCAGTCGGTGTTAATTCCAGCGTCGTAAGGGCCGCCTTGAGCGAGTTCAGCACGGCAAAGTCACCGCAGCCGGGACACCATTGGATCCGGTGCCGGGGAGCGGCGTTCTGTTCCCAGACCGACTTTGTTGCCTCAGGCATCGGAGCTCACCTCGACCATTACGGGATCCTTCCCGCCCAGGCGAACCGCCGTGGCCCCGTTGTGGGTGACCTCATGGACGGCCCGGACCACCTCCGCCGGGTAGAACGGCCGCCCATTGTACTTGAGGACGCGCCGCACCGCCACCAGCGTATGCGCCTGGATGATTTCGGCCAGCTGCCCGATGTAGTTGTGCTCGCACACGATCACAGGCTTCCCGGCCTCGAGGATCGGTTTGGCCAACGCCGTCGGGAACGGCCAGAGGTGGGTAAAGTGTGCCACCGCCGCGTTGATGCCCTCGGTCTGCAACCGCTTCTGGGCGTCGAGCAGGACGGGGCGGGTGGACCCCCACCCTACCAGGAGCGGTCCCTTCCCGAGTTGCCCGAACACCTGGGGCGGCTTGGCATCGTTTTGGAGGTACTTCGCCATCTTGCGCATCCGCTTGTCCATCATCGCGACGCGCTTCGGCGGGTCCGTGGTCACGAATCCAAACTCGTCGTGCTCGGTGCTGTTGATCTTGCTGATCCCGCCGCGTGTACCGGGGAGGAGCCGGGGGGAGATACCGGTGTCGGTGATCTTGTATCGTAGGTACCGGCTTTCGCGCGCCTGCTGCTCCGTGGCCAGTTGGCGGGTCACCGCCCCCTGGCCGGATCGGAACACGGCTTCGGGCACCGTCATTCGCCCTTCGCCCAGGTTGAGGTCCGTGAGGAAGAAGACCGGACACTGGTAGATCTCGGCCAGACGGACGGCTTCGTGGATCAAGGTGTAGCACTCTTCGATCGACGAGGCCGCGAGGACGATGCGCGGGATCTCACCGTGGCCGCCTCCGGTCACGAGGAAGAGATCTCCCTGCTCGGACTTCGTGGGCATCCCGGTCGACGGCCCTGCCCGCATCGCATCGACGATTACGAGCGGCGTCTCCGTGACGCCCGACACGCCGAACTCCTCGACTTTGAGGGAGAGCCCGGGGCCGCTCGTCCCGATCATGCTGAGCGCTCCGGCTGCGCTGGCGCCGAGGGCCGCCCTGATCGACTCGCGCTCGTTCGACCCCTGCAAGGCACGCCCGCCGTACCGGGGCAGATGCTCTTCCATAAACTCGAGGATAGAGGACGCCGGTGTAATCGGATACCCGGCATAAAAGCGGACGCCCGCCTCAATCGCGCCGATCACGAGGGCCTCGTTGCCGGAGATGTAGACCGCGGACGCAGGGGTGGGACGCGGCTCGAGACGGTATCCTACGTTCGACCAGCCGCGCTCGGCTAGGATCGCTTCAACCGCTGCCCGCCCGCGCCGGGCAGCCTCCAGGTTCAGGTTGACCAGCTCCGGGCCTTTGCGGCCAAATCGCTCCTCGAGGAGACGGCGGAGCCACTGCTCGTCTCGATCGAACTCGAGGAGGCGAAAGAGCGCGCCCGTCATGACGACGTTCTTTACGACTTCCTTCTTCAGATCTCGCGTCGCGATCTGGCGGGCGGGAATCGAAAATACCCGGATGCCGCGCGCTTCGAGGGCATCGACGGGAATCGCCCCGCTGGAACTATCGTAGATGAGGACTCCACCGTCCACCACGTTGCGACCGTGCCGGAACACTGAGTCACGGTTCGGTTGCTCGGGGCCATCGGGATCGACGTCGTACTCGAGACCGACGAGGATGTCGAGCCCCTCGTCCCCCCACGACACTGCGGGTTCCTCGGTGATCACCAGCGGATCGTATTGGTGTGCGCCGTAGATGGTCGAGGCGAACCCCCGCTCCAGCCCCATGACGTACAGCCCCGCCCGGCTCAGGATGCGGCCGAGAAGATCGGTGATCGTGGACACGCCATCTCGGAGCTGCACGCCACCGACGAGTAGTTTCATCCGATTGACTTTCATGGACGGCTATTTGCCTCCTGGGAGGCGCAAAGCAGAATCATGCTGGGGCGGCAAAAGACTATTCGCGCCCGAGCGTCGCGGCTCGAGCCTCCGACTAGGTATAGTACCACTTTTTGGGGGGAATCGCGACCAACCTCCGCCTCGCCTTCCCCGCCCGGAACACCGTACGGCAGCGCGCCGCACGGCCCGATAACGGCGGGGTCCACGCCCACGAGCGGCGCGGACCCCGCGGCCTTGGCGGTGGGATTTGGAGGTTACTTCACCGCGAGCTTGAGCTCCTTCGCGGCAGTGAACCGGGGAACTGTCCGTGCGGGAACCCGCACAGGCTCACCCGTTTGTGGGTTTCGGGCGATTCGGGCTTTTCGCTTGGACACCCGAAACGTACCGAACCCAGGGAACCGTACCCGGTCGCCCTTCTTGAGGGTCGCCGTGAGCAACCCGGTGACTTCTTCGACTACCCGTCCCCCTTCGGCTTTGCTCACTTTGAGCTTCTCGGCCAGCTTCGCCGCGAACTGTGCTTTCGTCATAGGTCCCTCCCGCTCCAGACTATGCCCGCGTCCTCGGGGGTAGTGTGTTCGGGGGAGGGGTCCTGTTTCCTTCTGCGAGCCGCGTGGAAACTGGGTTTTCGCAGGGTGCCGAGGTCAGGGATAGGCGCACGTTCGGTCGTATGTCGAGCGAACCTCTAAGAAGGCTGCAGGCACACGGCACCCAGTGCCGAGGACGACACGAGCGCGGCGTATTTCGCCAGGGCCCCGGTGCGGTATCGGGGCGGGAGTGGAGTCCACGCGCGCAGCCGGGCCTGGACATCCTCCGCTGGGATCTCGAGGTCAAGCCTTCGCTGCGGGACGTCGATCCTGATGATGTCCCCATCGCGCACCACCGCGATGGGCCCCCCGTGCGCGGCTTCGGGGGCGACGTGGCCGATCACCAGTCCGTGGGAGGCTCCCGAGAACCGCCCGTCGGTGATCAAGGCAACCTCCTCGCCCATCCCTTGTCCATAGATGGCGCCGGTCACCGATAGCATCTCCCGCATCCCGGGACCGCCCTTGGGCCCCTCGTTCCGAATGACCACGACGTCCCCCGGCGACAGCCGGCCATGGACCGCGGCGTCCATCGCGTCCTCTTCCCTCTCAAACACTCGGGCCGGGCCGCGAAACGTCAGGCGCTTCACCCCCGCGGTCTTGATCACCGCCCCGTCGGGCGCGAGCGATCCGCTGAGAATGGCCAGGGTCCCGGTCGGCGCGATCGGGTTGCTTAGGGGCCTGACGACGTCCTGCTTCTCGGGGCGCCGGATGTCCTGGAGGTTCTCGGCCATCGTTCGTCCAGTGACCGTGAGGACCTCACCGTGGAGGCGTCCTCCGTCGAGCAGTTCACGTAAGATCACGGGGACACCGCCGACCTTGTCTAGATCGGCCATCGTGTACCGCCCGCCGGGACGCAGGTCGGCAATATGGGGGGTCTTGCGGCTGATCCGGTCAAAGTCGGACAGCGCCAGGGCCACGCCGGCCTCTCGGGCGATCGCGAGGAGGTGGAGCACCCCGTTGGTGGATCCTCCCATTGCGACGAGGGCTGCGATCGCGTTCTCGAACGCCTTGATCGTCAAGATGTCCCTGGGGCGCAGGCCATCGGCGAGGAGCCGCATCGCGGTCTCGCCCGTCCGCCGGCAGATCTCCGGCCGGCGCGGGTCGAGCGCCGGAATCGACGCGGTCCCCGGGAGAGACATCCCGAGCGCCTCGACGCAGGACGACATCGAATTGGCTGTAAAGAGGCCGCCGCACGACCCCGCTCCTGGACAGGCCACACACTCGAGACGATACAGATCCTCATCGGTCATCCGCCCCTTGGCGTGGGCCCCCACCGCTTCGTAGACGTCCCCGATCGTGACGTCCCGGCCGTCGAACTTGCCGGGCAGGATCGTCCCACCGTACAGGAACACTGCAGGGATGTTCAGGCGGGCGATCGCCAGCATCATTCCCGGGAGGCTCTTGTCGCACCCGGCGATCGCGACGAGACCGTCGAACGCTTCGGCCAGGACCATCAACTCGACGGAGTCGGCGATCACCTCCCGGCTTACCAGCGAGGCCTTCATCCCCTCGTGCCCCATCGCGATCGCGTCGCTCACCGCGATGGTCGTGAACTGAATGGGAGTCCCGTTGGCCGCCCGAACGCCGCGCTTCACGTCCTTCGCGTCGACGTCGAGGTG